>CBFGMM010000006.1:0-39337 GCA_965649855.1 uncultured Thermomonas sp.
GCCGAGGCGGGGATCGCGCTGGACGATACCTTCGTCAAGCTGGTGAGCTGGTACGACAACGAGTGGGGCTACTCCAACAAGTGCCTGGAGATGGTCAGGGTGGTCGCGGCGAAGTAAGCGCCACCGTCCATGGTGTCGAAGCCCCGCGCCCGCGGGGCTTCGCTTTTGCAGCATCGCAAGGAGAACGCAATGTCCATCGTCCGCATGACCGACCTCGACCTCGCAGGCAAGCGCGTGCTGATCCGCCAGGACCTGAACGTGCCCGTTGCCAATGGCCGGGTCACGTCCGACCAGCGCATCACCGCGTCGATCCCGACCATCCGGCTCGCATTGGAGCAGGGCGCCGCGGTGATGGTCACCTCGCACCTGGGGCGGCCGAAGGAAGGCGCCTGGAGCGAGGCGGATTCGCTGGCGCCGGTCGCCGCGCGGCTGTCGGAATTGTTGGGCTTCCAGGTCCCGCTGGTGCGCGACTACCTGGACGGGGTGGCGGTGCAGCCCGGCCAGGTCGTGCTGCTGGAGAACTGCCGCATGAACGCGGGCGAGGGCAAGGATGACGATGCCCTGTCGAAGCGCTATGCCGCGCTGTGCGACGTGTTCGTGATGGACGCGTTCGGCACCGCGCACCGCGCGCAGGCCTCCACCCACGGCGTGATCCGGCATGCGAGGCAGGCCGCAGGCGGCCCGCTGCTGATGGCCGAACTCGACGCGCTGGCCAAGGCGCTGGATGCCCCGGCGCGGCCGCTGCTGGCGATCGTGGCCGGGTCGAAGGTGTCGACCAAGCTCGAGCTGCTGTCCTCGCTGGTCGGCAAGGTGGACCAGCTGATCGTGGGCGGCGGCATCGCCAACACCTTCATCGCGGCGCTGGGCCATGGCGTGGGCAAGTCGCTGGTGGAGATGGACCTCGTCGACACCGCGCGCCGGATCATGGCCGATGCGAAGGCGCGCGGGGCAGAGATCCCCCTGCCCAGCGATGTGGTGGTCGCCCCGGCGTTCGCCGCCGACGCGCCGGCCACCATCAGGCGCATCGACGAGGTGGGCGCCGACGAGATGATCCTCGACATCGGCCCGCAGACGGCCCAGGCATACGCCGCGTTGATCGCCAAGGCCGGCACCGTGGTCTGGAACGGCCCGGTCGGGGTGTTCGAGTTCGACGCCTTCGGCAAGGGCACCGAGGCGGTGGCGCGCGCGATCGCCGCATCGCCCGCGTTCTCCATCGCCGGCGGCGGCGACACCCTGGCCGCGGTGGACAAGTACGGCATCGAGGATGGCGTTTCCTACATCTCCACCGGCGGCGGCGCGTTCCTGGAGTTCCTGGAGGGCAAGACCCTGCCGGCGGTCGCGGCATTGCAGGCGCGCGCGGGCTGACAACGTTTCCATCGTCCGCGGCGCGTGCGGCGCCACGCGCTCGTGCTAGCGTGCGGCGCATCATGCCAACGCCGCCCGCCATGACCGACCACCGCCGCCGCACCCGCATCGTCGCCACCCTGGGCCCCGCCACGGACCCGCCCGAGGTGCTGGAGGCCGTCCTGCGCGCGGGCGTGGACGTGGTGCGGCTGAACTTCTCGCATGGCGATCCGGCCGCGCAGGTCGCGCGCGGCGAGGCGGTGCGCGCGATGGCGGCGAAGCTGGGCCGCGAAGTCGGCATCCTTGCCGACCTGCCGGGCCCGAAGATCCGCGTCGAAACCTTCGCGGACGGCAAGGTGCAGCTCAAGGCGGGCCAACGCTTCGACCTGGTCGCGCGCCTGGATGCGCCGCCGGGCGACGCGACCCAGGTCGGCGTGAGCTACCTGGAGCTCACCGGCGACGTGGCGCCCGGCGACCTGCTGCTGCTGGACGATGGCCTGGTCCAGCTGCAGGTGGAGGCGGTGCAGGGCGAGCGCATCGTCACCACCGTGGTCAACGACTGCGTGCTGTCCAACCGCAAGGGCCTGAACAAGCAGGGCGGCGGGCTGTCGCTGGGCGCGATCACCGAGCGCGACCGCGAGCTGATCGCCATCGCCGCGGGGATGGACGTGGACTTCATCGCGGTGTCGTTCTGCCGCAACGCCGAGGACATGCACGAGGCGCGCCGCGTCGCGCGCGCGCACGGCAGCCGCGCCGCGCTGGTGGCCAAGATCGAGCGCGCCGAGGCCATCGAGCACCTCGCGGAGATCGTGGACGCCAGCGAGGTGGTGATGGTCGCGCGCGGCGACCTGGGCGTGGAGATCGGCGATGCCGAGCTGCCGGGCCTGCAGAAGAAGATCATCCGCGAGGCGGTGGCGCGGGAGAAGGTGGTGATCACCGCCACCCAGATGCTGCAGTCGATGGTGGACAGCCCGATCCCGACCCGCGCCGAGGTCCTGGACGTGGCCAACGCGGTGATCGACGGCACCGACGCGGTGATGCTGTCGCAGGAAACCGCGGCCGGCAGCTGGCCGGTCAAGGCGGTGGAGGCGATGGCGCGGATCTGCGCGGGCGCGGAGAAGCAGTTCGTCGCCGACACCGACTTCGAGGCGGCGCGACGCGGCCTGGAGCGCGCCGACCAGGCCATCGCCATGGCCACCATGTTCCTGTCCGAGCACATCGGCGTGCGCGCGGTGGTGGCGATGACCGAATCCGGCGGCACCGCGCGCTTCCTCTCGCGGTTCCGCTCGGCGGTGCCGATCTATGCGTTCTCCCGCCATGCGCCGGCGCGCAGGCGCATGGCCCTGATGCGCGACGTGTTCCCGATGGACTACGACAGCCGCGGGCAGACCCCGCGCGAGGCCGCGCGCGGCAGCATCCGCCTGCTGGTCGAGGCCGGCATGCTGGCGCCCGGCGACCGGGTGGTGTTCACCAGCGGCGAGCACATGGAGACCCGCGGCGCCACCAACACCCTGCGCCTGCTGCAGATCGGCGAGGACGGCCGCGCCAGCGGCCTGGGCGAACTGTAGGCGCGGCGCTCGCCCCCGCGCGGCGGGCCGCTGACTACGATTTCATGGCCTCCGGCCGGCGGCTATAATTCCGCCTTTCCGCCGCCGCAGGGACCGCCATGAGCATCGAACAACTCGCCGAAACCGCCCGTGCCATGGTCGCCCCGGGCAAGGGCATCATCGCGATCGACGAATCCGCCAGCACCTGCAAGAAGCGCTTCGACGGCGTCGGCATCGAATGCACGGAGGAGAACCGCCGCGCCTACCGCGAGTTGCTGCTGACCGCGCCGAACGCCAGCCAGTACCTGTCCGGCGCGATCCTGTTCGACGAGACCATCCGCCAGTCCACCCGGGCCGGCGTGCCCTTCGCGAAGTACATGGCCGACAACGGCATGATCCCCGGCATCAAGGTCGACAAGGGCACCCACCCGCTCGCCGGCTTCCCGGGCGAGGTGGTGACCGAAGGCCTGGACGGCCTGCGCGACCGCCTGAAGGAGTACTACGCGCTGGGCGCGCGCTTCGCCAAGTGGCGCGCGGTGATCACCATCGGCGAGGACATCCCGTCGGGCACCTGCATCGAGGCCAACAGCCACGCGCTGGCGCGCTACGCCGCGCTGTGCCAGGAGAGCGGCCTGGTGCCGATGGTGGAGCCCGAGGTGCTGATGGACGGCGACCACGACATCGAGACCTGCTACGAGGTGACCGAGGTGGTGCTGCGCTCGCTGTTCGACGCGCTGTACAACCAGAACGTGATGCTGGAGGGCACCATCCTGAAGGCGTCGATGGTGGTCCCGGGCAAGGACTGCGAGGAGCAGGCCAGCGTCGAGGAAGTGGCCGAGGCCACCCTGATGTGCCTGAAGTCCGCGGTGCCGGCGATCCTGCCGGGCATCGTGTTCCTGTCCGGCGGGCAAAGCGACGAGGCCGCCACCGCGCACCTGGACGCGATGAACCGGATGGGCCCGAACCCGTGGCCGCTGAGCTTCAGCTACGGCCGCGCCATGCAGCAGGCCGCGCTCAAGCTGTGGGCGCAGGACATGCAGGGCAATTACGCCCGTGCGCAGCAGACGGTGTTCGAGCGCGCCAAGGCCAATGGCCTGGCCGCGCTGGGGCAGTGGGGCGGGTGACCCGCCTGGCCGTTGCCATCCGGCAACGGTCGCGGTCGCGAACGCCGGGGCGCGGAGCGCCGGCAACGCACCGACGCCCGCCTGGTTGACGCCGCCGGCGCAACAGCGCGGCAAGCCGATGGCACGGTCCATCCACATGGGCAGTCGCTAGAATCGCGGGATTCCGCTCGAGCCTCCCCCATGCTCCCCACGTACGTTCGTGTCGCCGTGTCCTGCCTGTCGCTTGCGGTGCTGCTCGCCGCCTGCGGCGACAAAGCGAAGGGCGCGCCGGGGGGCGGGCGTGGGCCCGGCGGGCCGGGCGGCGGCGACCGCCCGGTGCCGGTGGTGACCCAGGTGGTGCAGCCGCGCGAATTCAGCGACAGCCTGCGCGCGCTGGGAACGGTGCAGGCGCGCGAAGCCATCACCGTGACCGCCAAGGTCAGCGAAATCGTGCAACAGGTGCATTTCGACAGTGGCGACCTGGTGGCGCGCGGGGCGCCGCTGGTCACCCTGTCCGGCCAGCAGCAGCAGGCCTCGCTGGTGGAGGCGCAGGCGTCCGCGGCCGAGGCCGACCGCCTGTTCCGGCGACAGTCGGAGCTGGCCGCGCAGCAGCTGATCGCGCGCTCGGCGCTGGACACCCAGCGCGCGGCCCGCGACTCCGCCAATGCCCGCGTGGCGCAGATCCGCGCGCAGCTGGCGGAGCGCGTGATCCGTGCGCCGTTCGCCGGGGTGCTGGGCATCCGCCAGGTCAGCCCCGGCGCGCTGATCACCCCGGGCACGGCGATCGCGACCCTGGACGACATCGCCCGGGTGTACGTGGACTTCCCGCTGCCCGAGGGCGACCTGGCCTCGGTCGCCAACGGCCAGCGCATCACCGGCACCAGCGCCAGCTGGCCGGGACGCACCTTCGACGGCACCGTCTCCGTGGTGGACGCGCGGATCGACGCGGGAAGCCGCGCGGTGACCGTGCGCGGCGACTTCCCCAACCCCGACCGCGCGCTGCGGCCGGGCATGCTGATGGAGGTGCAGGTGTTCCGCAGCCCGCGGCGCGCGCTGATGGTGCCGGAGATCGCGGTGGTGCAGGTGGGCCGGCAGGGTTTCGTCTGGCGGGTGGGCGCGGGCGGCAAGGTCGAGCAGGCGAACGTCGTGATCGGCACCCGCCAGGACGGCATGGCGGAGATCACCTCCGGGCTGGCCGCGGGTGATCGGGTGGTGGTGGACGGCGTGGGCAAGCTGCGCCCCGGGCTGACCGTGCAGGACGCGCCCGCCCCCGGTCCCGGTGCGTCGCCCGCGCCGCCGCCCGGCGCGCCGCCGAGGAGCTGACCATGCGCCTGTCGGACATCTCCATCCAGCGGCCGGTGTTCGCCACCGTGCTGAGCCTGCTGCTGATCGTGCTGGGGGCGATGTCGTTCATGCGCCTGACCCTGCGCGAACTCCCCAACATCGATCCGCCGATCGTGTCGGTGCAGGTGAGCTATCCGGGCGCGTCCGCCGCGGTGGTGGAGACCCGCGTCACCCAGATCCTGGAGGACGCGCTGGCCGGCATCGAGGGCATCAACACCATCCAGTCGCAGAGCCGCAACAACCGCTCCAGCGTCACCATCGAGTTCAACCTCAACCGCGACATCGAGGCCGCCGCCAACGACGTGCGCGACGCGGTGAGCCGCGCCGTGGACCGCCTGCCGGACGAGGACGACGCCCCCGAGATCGCCAAGGTGGAGGCCGACGCCGACGTCATCGTCTGGCTGAACATGCGCTCCACCACGATGGACACCCTGCAGCTGACCGACTACGCCGAGCGCTACGTGCTGGACCGGCTGTCCGCGCTGGACGGCGTGGCGCGCGTGCAGCTGGGCGGCAGCCAGCGCTATGCGATGCGGGTGTGGCTGGACCGCGACGCGATGGCGGCGCGCGGGGTGACCGCCGCGGACGTCGAGAACGCGCTGCGCCGCGAGAACGTGGAATTGCCCGCCGGCAGCATCGAATCCCAGACCCGCGACTTCACCCTGCGCGTGGAGCGTGGCTACCAGCGCGCGGAGCAGTTCGCGGCGATCCCGCTGGGCAAGGGCGCGGACGGCTACGTGGTGCGCCTGGCCGACGTGGCGCGGGTCGAGCGCGGCCCGGAGGAACACCGTTCCTACCTGCGCAGCAACGGCGTGCCGAACGTGGGCCTGGGCATCGTGCGCACCTCCACCGCGAACGCGCTGGACGTGGCCCGCGCCGCCCGCGAGGAGGCCGAGCGGATCCGCCCCAGCCTGCCCCAGGGCACCGAGATCTTCGTCGCGTTCGACAGCACCGTGTTCATCGATGCCTCGGTCAAGCGCGTGTACTGGACCCTGGCCGAGGCCCTGGTCCTGGTGTTCCTGGTGATCTGGCTGTTCCTGGGCAGCCTGCGCGCAGCGCTGATCCCGGCGGTCACCGTTCCGGTCTGCCTGGTCGCCTCGTTCATCGCGCTGTACGCCTTCGGCTTCAGCATCAACCTGCTCACGCTGCTGGCGCTGGTGCTGTGCATCGGCCTGGTGGTGGACGATGCGATCGTGGTGGTGGAGAACATCCAGCGCCGCGCCGACCTGGGCGAACCGCCACTGGTCGCGGCCAAGCGCGGCACCGCGCAGGTCGCCTTCGCGGTCATCGCCACCACCGCGGTGCTGGTGTCGGTGTTCCTGCCGGTGGGCTTCATGGAAGGCAACACCGGCCGCCTGTTCCGCGAGCTGTCGGTGGCGCTGGCGGCCGCGGTGGCGATCTCGGCCTTCGTCGCGCTGACCCTGACGCCGATGATGTCGTCCAAGCTGATCCGCCCGCACACCACGCCGACCGGCCTGAACGCCTGGACCACGCGCACCCTGGACCGGGTCAGCAACGGCTACAGCCGGCACGTGCAGCGCATGGTCGCGATGCCGGGCAAGCGCATCCTTGCCCTGATGCTGGCGGCGATGGCGCTGTGCGTGGCGGCGGTGGTGGCGCTGGGCCTGACGGTGCCGCGCGAGCTGGCGCCGCCGGAAGACCGCGGCCGCTTCTTCGTGTCCATCCAGGCGCCGGAGGGCGCCGGGTTCGACTACACCGTGGAGCAGGTGCAGCAGGTCGAGTCGATCGTGCTGGCGCAGGTGGGCGAGGGCAAGCCGATCGAGCGCGCCAACTCGCGCGTGCCCGGCGGCTGGGGTGCCGGCGCGGACATGCACACCGGCAACGTGATCGTGTTCCTGCAGCCGTGGGACAAGCGCGGGCAGACCACCGACGAGGTTGTGGATTCGCTGCGCAAGCAGTTCGATGCGCTCCCTGGCATCCAGGCGCGGCCGCAGGTGCCGTCCGGCCTGATCAGCGGCGGACGCGGCCAGCCGTTCCAGCTGGTCCTGGGCGGGCCGGACTACGTGGAGCTGGCGCAGTGGCGCGACCGCGTGCTGGCGCGGATCGAGCAGAACCCCGGGCTGTTCGGCGCGGATTCGGACTACAAGGAAACCCGCCCGCAGATGCGGGTGAACATCGACCGCAACCGCGCGGCGGACCTCGGGGTGTCGGTGCAGGAGGTCGGCCGCACGCTGGAGACGATGATGGGTTCGCGGCGGGTCACCACCTTCGTCGACAACGGCGAGGAGTACGACGTGCTGCTGCAGGCCGAGCGCGACAAGCGCGCCACGCCCACCGACCTCGCCAATACCTACGTGCGCGGCTCCGGCGACCAGCTGGTCCCGCTGGCCAACCTGGTCACCCTGTCCGAGATCGCCGAGCCCGGCAGCTTCAACCGCTTCAACCGCCTGCGCGCGATCACCATCAGCGCCGGCCTCTCGCCCGGCTACACGATGGGCGAGGCGATCGACTGGACCCGCCAGGTGGTGGCGGAGGAACTGCCGGACTACGCGCAGATCGACTGGAAGGGCGAGTCGCGCGAATACCAGCGCGCCGGCGGCGCCATCCTGGTGACCTTCGCGCTGGCGCTGCTGATCGTGTACCTGGTGCTGGCCGCGCAGTTCGAAAGCTTCATCCACCCGTTCGTGATCATGCTGACGGTGCCGCTGGCGGTGCTGGGCGCGCTGGTGGGGCTGTGGGTCACCGGCGGCTCGCTCAACCTGTTCAGCCAGATCGGCATCGTGATGCTGATCGGCCTGGCGGCGAAGAACGGCATCCTGATCGTGGAGTTCGCCAACCAGTTGCGCGACGAGGGCCTGTCGGTCGCGCGCGCCATCGCCGAATCCGCGCGGGTGCGGCTGCGCCCGATCCTGATGACCTCGGTGGCCACGATCGCCGGCGCGGTGCCGCTGGTGGTGGCGGGCGGTCCCGGATCCGCCAGCCGCGCCACCATCGGCGTGGTGGTGATCGCCGGCGTGGCGTTCTCCACACTGCTGTCCCTGTACGTGGTGCCGGCGTTCTATGCGCTGCTGGCCCCGCACACGCGCTCGCCGGAAGCGCTGGCCAATGAGCTGCAGGCGCTGGAGGCGGAAACGCCGCCGGTGGCGGCCCATGCCTGACCCGGGTACGCCGTGGAAGCCGCGCGGCGCGCCGGCGCGTCGCCCGGCGCCGCGTGAACCGGCCGAGCCGGAGCAGGCGCCTCAGCGGACGCAGGAATTGCGCGTGTACGGACTCAACGCGGTGCGCGCGGTGCATGCGCGCCGCCCGCAGGCGATCCGCAAGCTCTACCTGGCCGAAGCGCGCATCCCGCAGCTGCAGCCCCTGCTGAAATGGTGCGTGGCCAATCGCGTGGGGTATCGCGTGGTCCCCGAGGCCGACCTGCAGAAACTGGCGGCCAGTTCCCACCACGAGGGCGTGGTCGCCGACGTGGTGCGCGAGGAACCGCAGCCGCTGTCCACCTGGCTGCGCGACCTGCCCGCCGGACCGCAGTGCGCGGTGTGGCTGGACGGCGTGGGCAACCCGCACAACCTGGGCGCGATCCTGCGCAGCGCAGCGCATTTCGGCGTGGCCGCCGTGCTGCTGCCCAAGCATTCCGCGCTGGCCCTGTCCGGCGCCGCGGCGCGGGTGGCCGAGGGCGGCGCGGAGGCCGTGCCGTTCGTGCGGCTGGGCCGCGAGGACAACAGCATCGCCCAGCTGCGCGGCGCCGGCTTCGCGCTGGCCGCCACGGTGGTCCGCGACGGCAGCGACCTGTTCGCCACGACGCTGCCGCAACGGCTGGTCTATGTACTGGGCGCGGAAGCCGAGGGCATGTCGCCGGCGCTCGCGCAGGCCTGCGACCTGCGCCTGTCGATCCCAGGCACTGGCGCGGTCGACAGCCTCAACGTGGCCGCGGCGACGGCGGTGCTGCTGGCGCAGTGGCGCAATCGCAACGTGCCGTAGCGCGTGGCTGACTAGGCGCCTTCACCCGACGGCCGCACGGCGCGGGCGATTCCGGGCAGGCCCGGCTTGCCCCAAGTCGCTCCCCGATACTCGCTTGGTTGGGGCAAGCCGGACCCACCCGGATTCGGGTGGCGTGGCGCTTCAGTTTCCCTGGTCGGCCGCCTTCGGCGCGCTGCCGAAATCGCCCTGCGCATCCGCCGCCAGGTACGCGAACACGGCATAGGCGGCCACGTTCTGCGCCAGCGCGGCCGGGTCGATCTTGTCCAGGGTGTCGTCCGGCGTGTGGTGCAGGTCGAAGTAGTCGGTGCCGTCCTGCGCCAGCGTGGCGCAGGCCAGGCCCAGCGCGCCGAATGGCGACAGGTCCGGACCGCAGCCGCCAGTCTCGCGCGGCGCGATGCCGAGGGGCGCCAGCGCCTGCGCGATGCGCGCCACCGCTTCGCGCGCATGCGCCGGCACGCTCGCGCCGAAGGCATAGATGCGGCCGGCGCCGAAGTCGCTCTCCGCGGCCAGCTGGTGCCTGCGCAGCGCGGGCAGGTGGCGCTGCGCATAGGCGCGGCCGCCATGCAGCCCCTGTTCCTCGTTGGCGAAGGCGACCACGCGGATCGTGCGCGCCGGGCGCTGGCGCTTCGGCAGCTTGCCGATCAGGTGGCCGGCGGCCATGGTGATGCCGATGCCCGCGCCGTCGTCGATCGCGCCGGTGCCCAGGTCCCAGGAATCCAGGTGCGCGCCGATCAGCACCACCTCGTCCGGCTTGCTGCGGCCGGTGATTTCGCCGATGACATTCTGCGAGGTGTATTCCCCGTCCCAGCCGCAGTCCAGCGCAAGCTCGACCTCGGCCGGGCCCAGCGCCAGCAGGCGCGCCAGCTGGTCGGCGTCGGGGTTGGACAGGGCGGCGGACGGGATCGGCGTGAGCCCTTCGTCGAATCGGGTGATGCCGGTATGCGGGTTGCGGTGCGAGTCGGTGCCGGCCGAGCGCATCAGGTAGCCGGCCGCGCCGGCGCGGATCGCCGCCGACGGCCCCTGCGTGCGCACCCGGCTGCCCGCGCCATAGCCGCTGCCGTCGCGCGCGCGCTCCATGCGCACGTCGACGAACGCGATCTTGCCCGCCAGCGATCCGGGCGTGGCTTGCTGCAATGCCTCCAGCGATTCGAAGCGCACCACCTGGCCCTGCACGGTGCCGCCCGGGCTGCCGCCCAGCGCGGTGATCGCCAGCGGCTGGGCGTTCGGGCCGAGCACGCGCGCCGACTCCGCGCGGCGCTCCCACTTCGGGAAGGTGACCGGCTCGGTCCAGACCTTGTCGTAGCCCAGCGCCTTGAACTTCGCCACGGCCCACTGCACCGCGCGCGCATCCGCCTCGCTGCCGGCCAGTCGCGGGCCGACCTCGGTGGTCAGCGATTCGGTGACCTGCCAGCCCGTGGCGTCCGCCAGCGCCGCCTGCCGCAGCTGCGCGGCGCGCGCCATCGCCCCGTCGCTGATCCGGGTGGCCGCCGGCTGCGCCTGCAGCGGGACGGCGACCAGCGTGGTGGCAAGGGCGAGGGCAAGGCAGGTCAGGCGCATCGTGCAGGCTCCGGGCATCCGTTGGCGAAGCCCGGAGCGTAGCAGCCGCGGCCCGCGCCGCCTGCGCGCGATGTCGCGTTCAGCGCTTCAGCGCGTCGCGGATCTCGCGCAGCAGCAGGACGTCTTCCGGCGTTGCGGCGGGCGCCGCGTCCGCGGGCCGGCGCATGCGGTTCACCGCCTTGACCACCAGGAAGATGGCGAAGGCGATGATCACGAACTGGACGAGGGCGTTGATGAATTCGCCATAGGCCAGCACCACCGGGGGCACGTCCTTGCCGGCGGCATCCACGGTCGCCTGCTTCAGCACGATGCCGAGCCGCGAGAAATCCGCGCCCCCGATGAGCAGGCCGAGCGGCGGCATGATCACCTTGTCCACCAGCGCGGTGACGATCTTGCCGAAGGCGGCGCCGATCACCACGCCGACCGCCAGGTCGACCACGTTGCCCTTGGCGATGAATTCGCGGAACTCGCTGGCCATGCCCATCGTGCGCCCCTCGCGTGCGGTTGCCCGGATGCGACGCAGCCTACACCGCGGGCGGCGCGATGTGGCCCTCGAGCACCAGCAGCTCCCCGCCCAGGCAGGCGCGGTAGCGCTGGCCGGGCAGCAGCGGCCCCACGCCGGCGGGCGTGCCCATGAACACCAGGTCGCCCGCGCGCAGGGCATACAGCCGGGAGAGCTCGTGCAGGATGTCGGGCACGTCCCAGATCAGGTCGCGCAGGGCGCCGTGCTGGCGGCGCTGGCCGTCGACATCCAGGGTCAGCTCCAGTGCGTCCAGCGCGCCGACCTGGTCCGCCGGCAGCAGGGCGCTGACCGGCGCCGACTGGTCGAAGGCCTTGCCGGTGTCCCAGGGCAGGCCCTTGGCCTTGGCGGCGGCCTGCAGGTCGCGGCGGGTCAGGTCCAGGCCCACGCCGTAGCCGAACACCAGCGCCGCGGCCGAGTCAGGGTCCAGCGGCCCGGGCGGCGCATCGCGGCCCAGCGCCACCACCAGCTCCACCTCGTGGTGCAGGTCGGCGGTGCCGGGCGGGTAGGCGGCGATCCCGTCGGTGACGATCGCGTCCGCGGGCTTGAGGAAGAACACCGGGCTGCCGCGTTCGGCCTTGGAGGCCGGCGCGCTGGCGCCCATTTCGCGCGCGTGGTCGGCGAAGTTGCGGCCGACGCAGTAGATGCGGCGCACCGGGAACGTGCCCAGCGCCAGGCCGTCGCGGTTGCGCACGTCGATGCGCGGCGTGGGCGCCGCGGCCACCAGGTCGCGCATGGTCAGCGCGCCAGTGGCAGCTGCGCCTTGCCGATCACGCGGTAGTCGCCGTCCAGGCTGCGCGCGCGCGGCACCACCGGCCGTCCGCGCTGGCGGGCGACGCGCAGCAGCATGCCCGCCGCCAGCATGGCGATGCCGACGAACACCGAGACGAACAGCAGGGCCAGCAGCAGTGCAACGCCAAGGACGCCGACGGACAGCCGCAGCAGGGGATGGCGTGGCCGGCGCGGGGCGGTGAAGCCCGCGAACGCGCGGCGGTGGCGGAACAGGCGTTGGGCGAAGAAGGCGGTGCGGAAAACGGACATCGTCAGGTGGTTCCCGGAAGGCGCGCGCAGGGCGCCATGACACAATGGCGCCAGTATCGGGAGAACCTTCGGGACACGTGTGAGCAGTTCGTTAAACGACGCAGGCGACGGCTCGCCGCGCGCGGCGACCGGGCTGGTGGCGCTGGCGTCCCTGCCGGTCGGCGCGCTGGGCGAATGCGACGCGGTGGTGGACGGGGATGCCGAATCGCTGATCCTGCACCATGCGGCCGATGGCCGCGTGCGGGCCTGGCTCAACGTCTGCCCGCATGCGGGGCGGCGCCTGGACTGGGCGCCCGGAAGCTTCCTGCGCGACCGGGACGGCCGGCTGGTCTGCGCGGTGCACGGCGCCAGCTTCGACCTGCGCGACGGGGCGTGCGTGGCCGGGCCCTGCCGCGGCGAGCGCCTGCGCGAGGTGGCGGTGGAGGTGCGCGACGGCGAGGTGTTCCTCGCCGCGCCGTAGCGGCGGGGCGAGCCCGGGGGCCGCTCAATACAGCAGGTTGATCATCGCCAGGATCACCAGCAGGTAGATCAGCGACATCGGTCCGCCCACGCGCCACAGGTCGCGCGCGCCGTAGTTGGCCGGCCCGGTGATCATCGACATGACCGGGTTGGACGCGGTCATCAGGTTGTTGGAGGCGGACAGCGCCACGATGAGTGCGAACGCCGTGGGGTTGCCGCCCGCGGCCAGCGCGATGTTGATGGCGATCGGCACCATGATGATGGTGGCGCCCACGTGGCTGATCGCCAGCGAGAAGGCGGTGGTCAGCAGGCCGATCAGCAGCTGCATCAGCCACAGCGGGAAGCCCTCGGGCAGTTGCTCCAGGCTGTGGCCCGCAAGCCAGGCCGCGGCGCCGCTGGAATCCATCGCCCACCCCAGCGGGATCAGGCAGGCCATCAGGAACACGGTCTTCCAGCTGATCGCCGCATAGGCCTCGTCGATGTGCAGCACGCCGGCGACCAGCATCCCGGCCACGCCGGTCATCAGCGCGATCGGCACCGGGATCCGCGAACTGAGCGCCAGCAGCATCGCCACCGCGAAGATCGCCATCGCGATCTTGAACTTGTGCGGGCGCTGCTCGTCCTTCGGATAGTCGGTGACCACCACGAAGTCCTTGCCCTTGGCGGCGAGCGCCAGGTCGGTCCAGATGCTGTGCAGCACCAGCATGTCGCCGGCGCGGATCGGCAGGTTGCGCACGTCCTCGCGCAGCACCTGCTTGTCGCGGTTGACCGCCAGCAGGCTGACCCCCAGCCGCTTGCGCAGCTGCAGCTGGGCCTGGGTCTTGCCGATGAAGCCGGAGGTCGGCGGCACCACCGCCTCGGAGATGCCCGCGCGGCTGGGGTTGAACAGGTCGCCGAAGGTGCGCAGGCGGGTGGACAGGCGCAGGAAGTTGTTCTGGGCGAAGTCGGTGATCGCCTGCTTCGGCCCCATCGCGCCGATCACGCTGCCGACCCAGATCCGCGCGTCGGCCGGCGGCGCCAGCCGCGACTCGTTGCCGGTGCGCAGGGCCAGCAGCAGCGGCGCGCCATGCAGGGTCTCGACCTCGCCCACGCTCATGCCCACCAGCGGGCTGTCGGCGCCCACCGTGAGTTCGTAGACGTCGCCGTCGATCCCGTAGGCGCGCGCGAAGTAGCTCTGGGTGCGGGCCGGGGTGACCGCCTCGTCGGCGTCCTCGCGCAGCCCCTTGCCGCCGCGGAAGTGGAAGTACGCCAGCGAGGCCGCCAGCAGCGCCAGGCCGATCGGCAGCGGCGCGAACATGTTGAGCGGCTCCAGGGTGGCCGCGCCCGAGGGCAGGTTGGCGTTGGCGGCCACCAGCAGGTCGTTGAGCAGGATCAGCGGGGAGTTGCCGACCATGGTCAGGCCGCCGCCCATCACGATCGCCGCCGCGATCGGCAGCAGCATGCGCGACAGGGTCAGCCCGGTGCGCGACGCCAGCCGCGAGGCCACCGGAAGGAACAGCGACATCACCGACGGGTTCTGCATGATCGAACTGGTCATGCCGGCGGCCGCGGTGGTCAGCAGCAGCAGGCGCGACTCCACCCCGTGCGCGCGCCGCAGCAGCCAGCCCGCCAGCCGGTTCAGCGCGCCGGTGCGGTCCAGCCCCGCGCCCAGGATCATGGTGGCGATGATGCTGATCACCGCGTTGCCGGCGAAGCCGCCGAACAGGTCCTCGCGCGGCACCAGCCCGGTCAGGCCCAGCACCACCAGCACCACCAGTGCGACCACGTCGGCGCGCACGCGCTCGAACAGGAACATCACCATCGTGAAGACCACCAGCCCGAGCACCAGCTCCATGTCGGTGGTCAGGATCAGGGTGGTGTCCATTCGGAGCCGTGCGTTCCTTCGTCGTCAGCAGCGGTCGTACAACAGGTCCCAGACCCCGTGCCCGAGCTTCTGCCCGCGCGTCTCGAAATGGGTCTGCGGGCGCCACCCGGGCCGTTCCACCGAACCGCGCGGCCCGGCGCGGTTGGCGATGCCGGGCGTCGCGTCCAGCACGTCCCACATCTGCTCGGCATAGTCCCGCCAATCGGTGGCGAGGTGCAAGCGGCCGCCCGGCGCCAGCTTGCGCACCAGCAGGGCGGCGAACGCGGGGTTCACCAGGCGCCGCTTGTTGTGGCGCTTCTTGTGCCACGGGTCGGGGAAATAGATGCGGATCTCGTCCAGGCCGCCGTCGGCGACCTCGTGCTCCAGCACTTCCACCGCATCGTGGTGGTAGAGGCGCACGTTGCGCGCGTCGTCGTCCGCCAGCGCGTTGAGCAGGCGGCCGACGCCCGGGGCGTGCACCTCGATGCCCACGTGGTCGCGCGCCGGATCGCGCGCGGCGGAGTAGCGCAGGGCCTCGCCGTTGCCGAAGCCGATCTCCAGGATGCGCGGCGCCCGGCGCCCGAACGCCGCGTCGAAGTCGCGGGGCACGCCCGCGTAGTCCAGCCCGAAGCGCGGCCACAGCGCGTCGAACGCGCGCTGCTGGGCCTCGGTGAAGCGGCCCTGGCGCAGCACGAAGCTGCGCACCTTGCGCTGGCCCTCGGTGACGGTGAACGGCTTCGGCGGCACCTTGCTGCCGTCGCTGGAGAACGGGTCCGTCATCTCAGGCGATCAGGCCATCCACCGGCGACGACGCCGAGGCATAGCGCTTGCGCGGGATGCGCCCGGCCAGGAAGGCCTCGCGTCCGGCCTCGACCGCCTTGCGCATCGCCCCGGCCATCAGCACCGGGTCCTTCGCGCCGGCGATCGCGGTGTTCATCAGCACGCCGTGGCAACCCAGCTCCATCGCGATCGCGGCATCGGACGCGGTACCCACGCCGGCATCCACGATGATCGGCACTGTCGCGTTCTCGACGATCTCCAGCAGGTTGTAGCGGTTCTGCACGCCCAGGCCGGAGCCAATGGGAGCCGCCAGCGGCATCACCGCCACGCAGCCGATCTGCTCCAGGCGCTTGCACAGGATCGGGTCGTCGCTGGTGTAGACCATCACCTCGAAGCCGTCCCTGACCAGCGTTTCCGCGGCTGCGAGCGTGGCCACCACGTCCGGGTACAGGGTCTTCTGGTCGCCCAGCACTTCCAGCTTGACCAGGTTGTGGCCATCGAGCAGTTCGCGCGCCAGCCGGCAGGTGCGCACCGCGTCTTCGGCGGTGTAGCAGCCGGCGGTGTTGGGCAGGATGGTGTAGCGGTCCGGCGGCAGCACGTCGAGCAGGTTGGGCCCGCCCGGGTTCTGGCCGACTTCTTTGTTGAAGAACGGGGTGCGGCGGATGGCCACGGTGACGATCTGCGCGCCGGCCGCCTCGGTGGCGCGGCGGGTTTCGTCCAGGTCCTTGAACTTGCCGGTGCCGGTCAGCAGGCGCGAGGCGTAGGGCTTGCCGGCGATGACAAGCGGGTCGTGCGGGGCAGGGGGATTCATCCGGCGATTATCGCCGATGGTGCGGGTCGCAGGGCTCATCCCCCGCCCAGCGCGTGGACGATCTCCACCCGGTCGCCCTCGGCGAGCATGTGCCCCTGGTGGCGCGCCCGCGGGACGATCTCGCCGTTGACCTCCACGGCGACGCGGCGCTGCGCGAGGCCGGCATCCTCCAGCAGGCGAGCCAGGGTGCATCCGGCGGCGAGCTGGCGGGTTTCGCCATTGAGCACGATCTCCATCCGCGGATTGTCGCGCGAACGGCCGTGCCTGCGTGCGGCGGCGCAGCTTGAGGGCGTTAGGCTTTTGTGAAACCCTGCGCGCCATTCGCCGCAGTATGTGCGGCGGCATCGCGCTATGCGGGATCGCCGATCCCGCCCACCCTGCCTCGAGGATCCGATGAACGCCACCGTCCGCCGCACCCTGCTCGCCGCCGCGCTCGCCCTTGCCTGTACCCCTGCGCTGGCGCAAAACGCGAAGTCGCCCTTCAGCCAGACCGTGTTCTTCGGCGACAGCCTGACCGATCCGGGCTTCTTCCGGCCGCTGCTGCCGGCCAGCGTGCAGTCGGTGACCGGGCAGTTCACCACCAACCCCGGGTTCGTGTGGGCGCAGTACCTGGCCGAGTTCTACGGCACCAACGCCGCGCCGGCCTGGCTGGCGAACGGCACGGCCTCGCCCACCCTGGTCCCCGGCAACACCAACTGGGCGGTGGGCGGGGCGCGGGTCGGCGTGGACGCGGTGGGCGCGCTGGGCTACACGCCCTCGCTGATGAGCCAGTACCAGCGCTACCTGTCCGCCGGCAACACGGTGGACCCGAACGCGCTGTACGTGGTCTGGGGCGGCGCCAACGACATGTTCGCGGTGCAGGCCAACCCGTCGCAGGCGCAGGCGATCGTCAGCGGCGCGGTGACCGCGCAGGTCAACCTGGTCACCGCCCTGAACCGGGCCGGCGCGCGCTACATCCTGGTGCCGACCCTGCCGGACCTGGGCCTGACCCCGGCCTCGCGCGCGGGCGGCGCCACCGCGATGGCCCAGGGCACCGCGCTGGCGGCCAGCTACAACAATGCCCTGTTCGGCGGCTTCACCCAGCTGGGGCTGCAGGTGATCCCGCTCGACACCTTCCGCTTCCTGCAGGAAGTGGTGGCCAACCCGGCCCAGTTCGGCATCGTCAACGTGACCGGCACCGCCTGCCAGCCGCAGATCACCGCGCAGTCGCTGACCTGCAACCCGTCGTCGCTGGTGAACGCCAATGCGCCCTTCAGCTACCTGTTCGCGGACGGCGTGCATCCCACCACCGGCGCGCACAAGGTGATCGCGGATTTCGCCGTCTCGGTGATCGAGGGGCCGCGGATGATCGGGATCCTGCCGCATTCGGCGGCGATGGTCGGGCGCGCCCGCGCGCAGATGGTCGAGGGCGCGTTCGCCGGCATGGCGACCGATGGCATGCACTGGTGGGCCAACGTGCGTGGCGACAGCCAGCGCTACGTGGATGCCCCGTTCTTCTTCGACGGCCCCGGCCTGACCGGCTCGTTCGGCGTCGGCAGGCGCGCCGGCAACCTGGTGTACGGCGCGTTCGCGGGCTACGGGCGGCAGGACATCGACTTCGGCCAGCGCCGCGGCGGCTTCGAGCAGACGGACGCCGGGTTCGGTGGCTTCCTCGGCCTGCGGGGCGGGGCCTTCTGGGCCAACGTGCAGGCCGGCTGGACCCGGCTCGACTTCGACGTGACCCGCCAGGTCCACCTGGGGCCGGCGACCCGCCAGCACCGCGGCGCGCCCGGCGGCGACAACTTCAGCATGGGCACCAGCCTGGGCATGGAGTTCACCCACGGCAGCCTGGTGCACGGGCCGGTGGCCTCCCTGCTGGCGCAGCGGATCACCGTGGATGGCTACGACGAGGACAGCACCGAGTCCACCGCGCTGGGCTACAAGGAGCAGGACGGCGACTCGCTGATCGCCAGCGTGGGCTGGCAGGGCAGCTTCGCCATCAACGACCGCCTGCGGCCGTACGCCCGCCTGACCTGGGACCGCGAGTTCGAGGAGGCGCCGGAAGAGGTGTTCGCGCGCTCGCGCTCGATGCCCACCACCCTGCCGTACGCGGTGCCGGGCCTGCCCTTCGACGACAGCTACGGGACGCTGACCTATGGCGTGCGCAGCACCCTGTTCGGGCTGGACGTGACCACCGGCAGCAGCCTGTCGGTGGGCCAGCGCGGCGGCAACGACGCCAGTTTCTTCCTGAACGTGGGTAGCAAGTTCTGAGGGCGCGCCGCGTTGCATCGCGCGTGCGCGGCGGCATAGACTGCGGCCCTGCGCGGGTGTAGTTCAATGGTAGAACTGCAGCTTCCCAAGCTGCTAGCGTGGGTTCGATTCCCATCACCCGCTCCAACCAGGCGGCGGCATCCCAAAGCGGGGTGCCGCCGCTTTTTCCTTGCGGCGCGGCCGCAGCGGGGCGTGTCGATGAAGCTGGCCATCCTGTCGCGCAACGGCAAGCTGTATTCCACCCGCCGGCTGGTCGAGGCGGCGCGCGTCCGCGGGCACAGCGTGCGCGTGCTGGACCCGCTGCGCTGCTACATGCGGATCGGCAGCGACGGCTTCCAGATCCGCTACAAGGGCGCGCGCATCGCCGGCTACCACGCCGTGGTGCCGCGGATCGGCGCCTCCGTGACGCGGTACGGCTGCGCGGTGCTGCGCCAGTTCGAACTGATGGGCAGCTACACCCCGAACAGCGCGGCCGCCATCGCGCGGGCGCGCGACAAGTTGCGCTGCCACCAGGTGCTGGCGGCCGAAGGGGTGGGCCTGCCGGTCACCGTGTTCGGCGACAACCCGGACGACACCGGCGACCTGCTTTCGATGCTGGGTCCGCCGCCGCACGTGGTGAAGCTCAACGAAGGCACCCAGGGCGCCGGGGTGATGCTCACCGAGAAGCTGTCCGCGTCGCGCGGCGCGATCGAGACGCTGCGCGGCCTGTACGCGCATTTCATCGTGCAGGAATTCATCGCCGAGGCGGAGGGCGCCGACCTGCGCTGTTTCGTGGTCGGCGGCAAGGTGGTGGCGGCGATGCGGCGGCAGGCGCCCGAAGGCGATTTCCGCTCCAACCTGCACCGCGGCGGGACCGCGGAGGCGGTTCGCCCGAGCCGCGCGGAGGCCGCCACCGCGGTGCGCGCCGCGCAGCTGCTGGGGCTGGGCGTGGCCGGGGTGGACCTGATCCGCAGCAAGCGGGGGCCGCTGGTGCTGGAGGTGAATTCCTCGCCCGGCCTGGAGGGCATCGAGCAGGCGACCGGGGTGGACGTGGCGGGCACCATCGTCGACCACCTGTCGGTGGCGGTGTCCCGCGCCCGCAAACGCAGGCGCAACGCGGATTTGACGGATCCTTGATCACCACGCGCCTAGCGTGGTGCCGTGGCGCCTTGCCGATCCCTGCGGTGGCGCCGGCAGGTGACAGGGATTTTCCGGCCCAGGCGACTTCCCCCCGCCTGGGCCTTCTTTCGTGCCGGCCCCGTGCGGGGCGCTGTGCCAGAATCATGAACCACGCGCCGCGCGGACGGTCCAAGGTCCACGCGTTCGCCCACAAGGAAGACCCATGCGCATCCTGGTCATCGAAGACAACCCCGACATCGCCGCCAACCTGGGCGACTACCTCGAGGACCGCGGCCATGCCGTGGACTTCGCGGCGGACGGCGTCACCGGGCTGCACCTCGCCGTGGTCAACGAGTTCGACGCGATCGTGCTGGACCTCAACCTGCCGGGGATGGACGGCTTGGAGGTCTGCCGCAAGCTCCGCAACGAGGCGCGCAAGCAGACCCCGGTGCTGATGCTCACCGCGCGCGACTCGCTGGAGAACAAGCTGGCCGGCTTCGATTCGGGCGCCGACGACTACCTGATCAAGCCGTTCGCGCTGCAGGAGGTCGACGTCCGCCTCAACGCGCTGGCCCGCCGCGGCCGCGGGCCGCAGGCGCGGGTGCTCAACACCGGCGAGCTGGAATTCAACCTCGACACCCTGGAGGTGCGGCGCGAGGGCAAGCTGCTGCAGCTCAACCCCACCGCGCTGAAGATCCTGCAGGCGCTGATGGAGGCCTCGCCGGCGGTGGTCACCCGGCAGGAGCTGGAGACCCGGGTCTGGGGCGAGGAGCTGCCGGATTCCGATTCGCTGCGCGTGCACATCCACGGCCTGCGCGCGGTGATCGACAAGCCCTTCGGCGTGCCCATGATCCAGACCCGCCATGGCATCGGCTACCGGATCGCCGCGCCAGAACCCGATGCGGACGCCTGACACGCGAAGCCCCAGGCCCGCGCGGCGGGCGCGGCGCAGGCTGCGCACCCGCATCATCGTCTCCTTCATGCTGCTGGGCTTCGGCCTGACCGCGCTGTTCGCCTACGCCACCACGGCCCTGCGCACCCGGGTGGAGAACCAGCTGCTGTCGGAGTCGCTGAACCGCAACATCGATGCCTACGCGGATGCGTTCCAGCGCGACCCGAACAACGCCACGTTCTCGTTCGAGGGGGTCAAGGGCTGGGTCTTCGCCCGCGACAAGCTGTCCAACGCGCCGCAGGAATGGCGCGGCCTGGCCGAGGGTATCCACGAATTGCAGGGGGTCGAGGACGGCCAGCCCTTCGCCTACAAGCTGGCGGTGCGGCAGTCGCCGGACCATGCCTTCTACCTGGCCTACGACCTGACCCAGACCCTGCAGGGCCAGCAACAGCTCAACCGGGTCCTGCTGGCCGCGGTGGTGGTGTTCACCGCGCTCTCGCTGCTGCTGGGCTGGTGGTCCGCCGCGCGCGTGATGGCGCCGGTGTCGGAGCTGGCACGGCGGCTGCGGCGCTCCGGCGCGAGTTCGGACCCGGAGGCCCTGGCACCGCATTTCGCCGAGGACGAGGTGGGCGAACTGGCCAAGGCGCTGGACGACTACGCCAGCCGCCTGACCGACGTGGTCCAGCGCGACCGCGAGTTCAACGCCGATGTGAGTCACGAACTGCGCACGCCGCTGGCGGTGATCCGCGGCGCGGTGGAACTGCTGCTGGCGCGGCCGGAACTGGACGAACGCACCCGCAGCCGGCTGCTGCGCATCCAGCGCGCCGAGCAGCAGTGCACGGACCTGATCAGCGCCCTGTTGCTGCTCTCGCGCAACGAGCGCGCGGTGGGCGAGTGCGACGTGGCGCGGGTGGCGCAGCAACTGCTGGATGGCCATCGCGCGCAACTCGGGGGCAAGCCGCTGCAGCTGCGCATGGAAGGCCAGCCCGGGCTGATGATCGATGCCCCCGAGTCCGCGGTGGCGGTCGCGTTGGGCAACCTGATCGGGAATGCGGTGAAGTACACGCAGAGCGGCGAGGTCATCGTCCGCCTGGGGCGCGATTGCGTGGAGGTGGTGGATTCCGGTCCCGGCCTCAGCCCGGAGGATGCCGCGCGGCTGTTCGAGCGTGGCTACCGCGGCACCCACGCCGGCCATTCGCAGGGCGGCGGCATCGGGTTGTCCATCGTGCGCCGGCTGTGCGCGCTGTACGGCTGGGACGTGCAGGTCCGGCCGGGCGCGCAGCGCGGCGTGGAGGCGACCCTGCGCTTCGGGACCGGCGATCGCAGCCGCGGCGACGGGCCGGTTCCGGCGCCGGCAGCCGGCGCCTGATCGTCAGTCGGCGGCGCGTTCCAGCCAGCCGCGGGTGTCCGGGGTGCGGCCGTCGAACAGGCCGAAGAACAGCTCCTGCACGCGCCGCGTCACCGGCCCGGGCCTGCCCTGTCCGACCTGGCGGCCGTCCACCGAGCGGATCGGCGTGATCTCGGCCGCGGTGCCGCACATGAAGAGCTCCTCGCACAGGTACAGGTACTCGCGCGGCAGGTCGCGCTCCACCACCTCGATGCCGTGGTCGCGGGCCAGGGTGATGATGGTGTTGCGGGTGATGCCGTTGAGCAGCGCCGCGCTGACCGGCGTGGTGTGCAGCGCGCCGTCGAACACCAGGAACAGGTTTTCGCCCGCGCCCTCGCTGAGCAGGCCGGTGGAGGCCAGGGCGATCCCCTCGCCGAAGCCCAGCCTGCGCGCCTCGCGCGCCACCAGTTGCCCGGAGAGGTAGTTGCCGCCCGCCTTGGCGCCGGCCGGGATGGTGTTCGGCGCGAAGCGCTGCCAGCTGGACACGCAGGCATCGATGCCGGCTTCCAGCACGTCCGCCCCCAGGTACTGGCCCATCTTCCAGGTGGCGACGGCCACGTCGATCGGGGTGTCGGCCGACAGGCCGAAGCCGCCCAGCCCGCGGTAGGCGACCGGGCGCAAGTAGTCGGTGGCGTGCCCGTTCGCGGCCAGCACCTCGCGGCACGCCGCATTGATCTCGTCCGGCGTGCAGGGCAGGTCCATCTCGTAGATCCGCGCGGACGCGAACAGCCGCCTGGTGTGGTCGCTCAGCCGGAAGATCACCGGGCCGTCCGGGGTCTGGTAACAGCGGATGCCCTCGAACACGGACGAGCCGTAGTGCAGCGCATGCGCCATCACGTGGGTGGTGGCTTCCGCCCAGGGCTTGATGCGGCCGTTGTGCCAGATCCAGTCGGGGTACTGCATGGGCGTGCTCCGGCGCGGGAAAACCGCGATTCTGCCGGAAATGCGCCGCCAGGCACGCGCCACGCCAATCCGCAGGCCCCGTTACAGGCGCACCCACCAGCAGCCCAGGTTGCGGCGGACCCCGAACAGGGTGCGCGACGGCGTGCTGCCGTTGGCCAGGGTCTGCTCGACGCGCAAGCCGATCAGCCGTGGCGCGCGCGGCGGCCGGCTGACGACCTGCCCGGATTCATCGTCGAATTCGACCAGGTCATAGCCATAGGCGTTGGTGCCACCCGCATACACGGGCTGGACATCCACCAGGGGCCGCTTGGCGATGGCGTCCAGCCGCTGCATCTGTCGATACCCGGCGCTGGTGGACGTGCCGGCCCAGTCGTAGACGCCTGCGATCTGGTTGGCATCGCCGGACTGGATCGCGTTGCCCAGGCTGTAGGCCAGGTCCTGCACGCTGCGTGCGCACGTGGCGCGACCCAGGCGCAACGCGCTGGCGCCGGCGGCTTGCGCGGCCCGGGTCCACTCGGTGGCCCCGATGTCCTCGCAGCGCCGATCCGTGTAGACCGTTCCGCCATCGGGCAGGTTGCAGCGCCGCACCTGGGCGTGCGCATCCCCGATGCCGCCGCCCAGGCAGCACAGGATCACGAACGGCGCTAGCGGGCGGGCAGGCATGCGCGCCAGCCTACGCGGCACCCCGGGATGGGGGAAGTGCGACCGGGCGCTGCGTTCAGGCGTAGCGCAGGAAGTAGCACCCGCTGGTGCGGCGCACGTCGAAGTCCGCGACCGTGCGCACCCCGGACGCGTCCAGCATCACCTGCATCATGCCGCTGGCGCCCTCGTCGATGGCGGATTCCATTCCGATGGTCGCATCGAAATATTCGGCATCGACCACGGCCTTGCCGCCCAGGGTCTCCAGCTGGGCCATCACGTGCATCGCCTGCTTGTGCGGCATGCCCGCCCAGTCGAAGCTTTCGGCGATGCGGTTGACGTCGCCCTGCGCCATCGAGGCGCGCAGGTCCACGGCCAGCTGCTGGGGGCTGGTCGCGCAGCCGCCGGCCAGCGGGCGGCGCGCGCCCACGGCCACCGCCTCGCCCAGCAGACCGTCATCGACCACTGGCTGGCCAGTCAATTCGGCTTCGTAGCGCCGCTCGCGCTGGATCCGGTTGAGGACCTCGGCAGGCAGGGGGGCGGACTTCCCGCCCAGGCTGCTGCAGGCGGTGTTGGTGTACGCGTAGCTGCCGTCCGGCATCGCGCAGCGGGCCACGCCGGTGGAGGCCTCCGCGGAACGGGGCGCGGCCGACATCAGCGCGAACAGGGAAGCGGTGGCCAGGGCGAGGGTGGGGGCGAGCAGCGGGCGCATGGCGGCGGTGGGTGGTCGTGCCTTGATCGGCACGCGGCAAGCATCCGCACGGCTGCGTCGAGGGAATGTCCTAAATCACTGAACCGCAACCGAATTCACGCCAGTTTAGCGAGTACGTTCATGGTCGGTTTCGCCAGGTTGAGCGTGTAGAAGTGCAACCCGGGCGCGCCTCCCGCGATCAATCGGCGGCAGAGTTGGGCCACCAGGTCGGAGGCGAATTCGCGGACCGATGCGGCATCGTCCCCGTAGGCGCGCATGCGCTGGCCGATCCAGCGCGGGATCTCCGCGCCGCAGGCTTCGGAGAATCGCCTGAGCTGGGTGAAGTTGGAGATCGGCATGATGCCCGGCACGATCGGGATGTCGATGCCCAGCGCGCGCGCGTCGTCCACGAACCGGAAGTAGGCATCGGTGTTGTAGAAATACTGGGTGATCGCGCTGTCCGCGCCCGCGTCGACCTTGACCTTGAAGTGGCGCAGGTCGGCCATCGCGTCCTCCGCCTGGGGATGGGTTTCCGGGTAGGCCGCGACTTCCACCTGGAAGTGGCTGCCGTGCTCGGCGCGGATCAGCGCCACCAGTTCGCTGGCATAGCGCAGGTCGCCGCTGCGGACCATGCCGGACGGGGTGTCGCCGCGCAGCGCCACCACCCGGTCGCAGCCCAGCGCCCGGTAGAGCTTGAGCAGCGAACGGATCTCCTCGCGGTTGCCGCCCACGCAGGTGATGTGGGGCACGCCGGCCACGCCGTGTTCGCTGCGCAGCCGCTGCACGGTCTCCGGCGTGTGGCTCAGGGTCGAGCCGCCGGCGCCGAAGGTCACCGACATGAACTGCGGCGCATGCGCCTTGAGCCGCTGCACGCTGCGGTCGAGCTGGGCGCGCTGTTCGTCGGTCTTGGGCGGGTAGAACTCGAAGCTGATCGGCAGCATTGGATGGCGCGCGGCTGGAAGGACCGATCGATTCTATCGCTTTATCCGGATGAAACAATCGATTGCCCATCCGGCGGGTATTGACGGTGCAGGGCCGGGGGCGCAAGGTGCCGCAGCACAGGGGGCACGCATGCAGGACGAGGGACACGCGGCGGGGGGGCAGGCCACGCCGCGCCAGTTGCAGGAACAACGCGAGACATTGCAGCGGCTGCGCCTGGGCGGCCCGTTCTACGTGCTGCTGTGGGCGCTCGCCGGGACCGCCAGCGGCCTGTGGCAGCGCGCGCCGGTGGTGTTCGTCGTCGTGGCGGTGGCCTTTGCCTTGCTGGCCCTGGCGCGCTTCCGCATCCGCGGGTTGCCACCTGGCGCGGGGCAACGCGCGGTCGTGCGTCGCCTCGACCAGGTATGGGCGCTGCTGCTGGTGAACGCGACCCTGTGGGGGCTTGCCATCGCGTGGCTGCTGCTGACCACCGCAACCGAGAGCGCGCGCACCGTGGCCGCGGTCGGTTCGTACGCCTTCTGCACCGCGTTCGCGCACAACTTCCCGATGCGCCAGCGCCTGGCCTTCGCGGCGGTGATGGTGATCGGACTGCCCACCCTGGCCGCGTCGGTGGCGAACGGCTCGCGCATCGAGCTGATCCTGGTCGGCGCGCTCTACCTGCTGTACGTCTCGCTCGCGCTGCGCCGCAGCCACCTGGAGTACCTGCAGCGGCTGGACCTGGAGGACGAACTGCGCTGCCAGCGCGACCTCTACGAGCAGCAGAGCCGGCGCGACGGCCTCACCGGGCTGGCCAACCGCCGCCGGTTTTCCTCGGTGCTGGAGGACTGGAGCGCCGACGCGCAACGCCGCGGCGCGCCGCTGGCGTTGCTGCTGCTCGACCTGGACCATTTCAAGGCGATCAACGACCAGCATGGGCACGCGGTGGGCGATGCCTGCCTGCGCGCGTTCGCGGCCGAGTTGCAGGAGGTGTTCTCCGATCCGGGCGAACTGGTGGCGCGGCTGGGCGGCGAGGAGTTCGCGGTCCTGGTGCGCGACTGCCGCGCCGAGGACGCGCTGGAACGCGCCGAAGCCTTCCGCCGCCTGCGCGAGCAGCATGCCGGCCTGCTGGAAGGCGCGGGGCTGGACGCGCTGGTCAGCATCGGCGTGGCGGTGCTGGGCCCGGGCCGGCAGGCGGATGCGTCGGGGCTGTACCACGCGGCCGACACCGCCTTGTACCGGGCCAAGGGCGCGGGCCGCAACGCGGTGCGGCTGGCCGACCCGAGCGACTGACCTGCAACGAAAAGGGGCGGCCACTGGCCGCCCCTTCGCGCATCCCCCGTGCAGGCAGGATCAGTAGCGGTAGTGGTCCGGCTTGTACGGGCCTTCGACCGCGACGCCCAGGTAGTCGGCCTGTTCGCGGGTCAGCCTGGTCAGCTTCACGCCGATCTTCTCCAGGTGCAGGCGCGCCACTTCCTCGTCCAGCTGCTTGGGCAGGATGTAGACCTTCGCCTCGTAACGGTCCTTGTTCGCCCACAGGTCGATCTGCGCCAGCGTCTGGTTGGAGAAGCTGTTGCTCATCACGAAGCTGGGGTGGCCGGTGGCGCAGCCCAGGTTGACCAGGCGGCCTTCGGCCAGCAGGAAGATGCTGTTGCCATTGGCGAACGTGAACTTGTCGACCTGCGGCTTGATGTTGGTCTTCACCGCGCCGCTGGCGTACAGCGCATCGACCTGGATCTCGTTGTCGAAGTGGCCGATGTTGCAGACGATCGCCTGGTCCTTCATCGCCTGCATGTGCTCGAGGCGGATGATGTCCTTGTTGCCGGTCGTGGTGACGTAGATGTCGGCCTCGCCCAGGGTGTCCTCGACGGTCTTGACTTCATAGCCCTCCATGGCCGCCTGCAACGCGCAGATCGGGTCGATCTCGGTGACGACCACGCGTGCGCCGTAGGCGCGCAGCGAAGCGGCCGAGCCCTTGCCCACGTCGCCGTAACCGCAGACCACCGCCACCTTGCCGGCCAGCATCACGTCCAGGGCGCGCTTCAGGCCATCCGCCAGCGATTCGCGGCAGCCGTACAGGTTGTCGAACTTCGACTTGGTGACCGAATCGTTGACGTTGATCGCCGGCACCAGCAGCTTGCCGGCCTCGGCCAGCTGGTAGAGGCGGTGCACGCCGGTGGTGGTCTCCTCGGACACGCCCTTCCAGTCCCGGACCACGCGGGTCCAGTAGCCGGGGCGCTCGCCGGCCACCCGCTTGAGCAGGTTCTTGATCACCTGCTCCTCGTGGCTGCCGGACGCGCTGTTGACCCAGCTGTCGTCGCCCTGTTCCAGCTCGAAGCCCTTGTGGATCAGCAGGGTGACGTCGCCGCCGTCGTCCACCACCAGCTCCGGCCCGGTCAGGGTGCCGTCGGGCAGGGTGAAGGTCAGCGCGTCCAGCGTGCAGTCCCAGTACTCCTCCAGCGTCTCGCCCTTCCAGGCGAACACCGGCGTGCCGGTCGCGGCGATCGCGGCGGCGGCGTGGTCCTGGGTGCTGAAGATGTTGCACGATGCCCAGCGCACGTCGGCGCCGATGTCCTTCAGGGTCTCGATCAGCACCGCGGTCTGGATGGTCATGTGCAGGCTGCCGGTCACGCGCACGCCCTGCAGGGGCCTGGCGCCGGCATGCTTGCCGCGGATCGCCATCAGGCCGGGCATCTCGTGCTCGGCGATGTCGATTTCCTTGCGGCCCCACTCGGCCAGGGAAATGTCGGCGACCTTGTAGTCGCCCGCGGTGGAAAATGCCCGTTCCGGGCCGGTCTTGAGTTGCGCGTTCATTCGGGTTCTCCGTGAGTGCGATGGACTGCGGTCACGGGCGCCGTTGTGCGTGGACCTCGCCGAGCCTGGCCGTCGTGAACGGTCGCAGCGCCCCTCGGCGGGCGCGCAGTATACCGTCCCGCGGGATGTACCGGGACTGACCCTTCACGCGCCTTGCACCGCGGTTTCGGCATGTTTCACAAAGCTGAAACTTAACGATTCGGGGACTTTCTCATGCGTGCTCAAGAACAATCGGGACTTGTCCTGATCGTGGAGGACAACCGCAACATTTCCGAGATGGTGGGCGAATACCTGGAAAGCCGCGGCTTCGAGGTCGATTTCGCCTCCGACGGCCTGGACGGCTACCGCCTGGCCGCGGAGAACAGCTACGACGTGATCGTGCTGGACCTGATGCTGCCGCGCCTGGACGGCATCGAGGTGTGCAAGCGCCTGCGCAACGAGGCGCGCAAGTCCACCCCGGTGCTGATGCTCACCGCGCGCGACACCCTGGACGAGAAGCTGACCGGGTTGTCCTCGGGCGCCGACGACTATCTGACCAAGCCCTTCGCGATCCAGGAGCTGGAGGCGCGCCTGCGCGCGCTGATCCGCCGCGAGCGCCGGCAGGTGGGCTCGGAGGTGCTGAAGGTGGCCGACCTGGTGCTGGACCCGGCCTCGATGCGCGCCACCCGCGGCGGCAGCGAACTGCAGCTCTCGCCGATCGGCCTGCGGCTGCTGACTATCCTCATGCGCGAGTCCCCGCGCGTGGTGAGCCGCCAGGAGATCGAGCGCGAGATCTGGGGCAACAGCCTGCCCGACTCCGACACCCTGCGCAGCCACCTCTACAACCTGCGCAAGGTGATCGACAAGCCCTTCGACAAGCCGCTGCTGCACACGGTGCAGAGCGCGGGCTACCGGATCGCCGACATCGCCGGGCAGATCGGATAGGGGTTCGCCCCCGGAACACGACGTGGCGTTCTCGGTAAGACGCATCAAGGCGCTGTACCTGCTCCAGGTGGCCATCGTGTGCCTGGTGGTGGTGGTGTGCATGCTGGGCCTTGACGCCGCGGATGGCGGCCTGCTGGGCGGGGGGCCGACGGTGCTTGCGATCCTGGTGGCGCTGGCCGCCATCGCGGTCTCGAGCTGGATCACCTACCGCGCCGCCAAGCGCATGCTCCTGCCGGTCGACTGGCTGCTGCAGGAGGTGGCGGGATGGGACCCCAACCATCCCGACACGCGCGCGCTCTCCCCCGATCGCATCCCGGATTCGGTGCAGGGGGATGCGCGGAAGATGGCGGACGCGCTGCATGCGCTGGGCGAGCGGGTGGACGCGTTCGTCGCCCGCGAACGGGATTTCACCCGCGACGCCAGCCACGAGCTGCGCACGCCGCTCACCGTGGTGCGGGTGGCGGCGGAGTTGATCTCGCACGACGCGGGGCTGTCGGAACGCTCCCGGCGCTCGCTGGCGCGCATCCAGGGGTCCGGCGCCGCGATGGAGTCGCTGATCGACGCGCTGTTGCTGCTGGCGCGCGACGAGCGGGTGGTGCTGGAAACCGAGGACTTCGCGGTCCGCGAGGTGGTGGAGGACGAGCTGGACAAGGTGCGGCCGCTGCTCGAGGGGCGCGACGTCGAGCTCCAGGTCCAGTACGACGACGAACCCGAGCTGCACGCCCCGCCGCGCGTGCTGAAGGTGATGCTGGGCAACCTGCTGAGCAATGCGGTGCGCTTCACCGATCGTGGCAGCATCCGCGTGCGCGTGGCGGCGGACCGGATCGAGGTGGAGGACACCGGCATCGGCATGGATGCGCAGGCCCTGGCACGCGCGTTCGATCCGTTCTACCGGGCGGATGCATCGCAGCCCGGCGGCGGGCTCGGACTGTCCATCGCGCATCGACTGGGGAAGCGCTGCGGCTGGTCGCTGCAGCTCACCAGCACGCCCGGCGTGGGGACGCGTGCGACCATCCTGTTCGGTGCATGCATCCCGTCGGACTGAGCGCGGATCTTCCCATCCGGCTGTCAACGCGGCGCGCCAGCCCGCGTTCCCATTCCTTTGCCGATTCTTCCGACGCATGAGCCAGCCGCAACGCACCCCCGCCTTCCCCGTCCGCAAGGTCGGCCTTGCACTCGCCGCGGTCGCGCTGCTGGCCACCGGGGGGTATTTCTGGAGCAAGCGCGGCGCCCCGGCCGAGGGCGCCTACCGCACCGAACCGGTGCAGCGCGGCGACATCCGGGTGGCGATTTCCGCGACCGGCACGCTCAGCGCCATCTCCACCGTCACCGTCGGCAGCCAGATTTCCGGCCAGGTGATGGACGTGCGGGTCGACTTCAATTCGCCGGTGCGCAGGAACGACGTGCTGGCGATCATCGACCCCAGCACCTTCCAGGCGCAGATCGAGCAGGGCGCGGCGCAGGTCGCCAGCGCGCAGGCGCAGCTGCGCCAGGCGCAGGCCGCCCTGCGCAACGCGCAGCTTGACTACGAGCGCAAGTCCGGCCTGGGAAGGCAGCAGCTGGTGGCGCGCAGCGACGTGGACCTGGCGCGCGCCTCGCTGGAGCAGGCCCGGGCGCAGGTCAACTCCGCGCAGGCGCAGATCCGCCAGCAGACCGCCGCGACCCAGACCACCCGGGTGAACCTGCAGCGCACGGTGATCCGTTCGCCGGTGGATGGCGTGGTGCTGACCCGCACCATCGAGCCCGGCCAGACCGTGGCCGCGAGCCTGCAGGCGCCGGAGCTGTTCACCATCGCCGAGGACCTGTCCAAGATGAAGATCGAGCTGGCGGTGGACGAATCCGACATCGGCCAGGTCAAGGTCGGGCAGAACGTCAGCTTCAACGCCGACGCCTTCCCGGACCGCCAGTTCCGCGGCGTGGTGGACCAGGTGCGCCTGTCCGCCACCACCACCAGCAACGTGGTGACCTATCCGGTGGTGGTGCGGGTGGACAACAGCGATGGCACCCTGCTGCCGGGCCTGACCGTCAACGCGGAGATCGAGGTCAGCAACAAGCCGGGCGTGCTGAAGGTGGGCAACGCCGCGCTGCGCTTCAAGCCTGACGAGAATTCCGAACTGGCCAGGCTGGCCGCGGCGGGCGGTGGCGCCCAGGCAGGCGGCCCGGGCGGCGCGCGCGGCGGCGGGATGCTGGACGACCTGTCCCGCACCGCGGCGGAACTGCAGCTGACGCCGGCGCAACAGGAGGCCTTCGACGCCGCGCTGGCGCAGATGCGCGAGCGGACCGCATCGCGCCAAGCGCAGCCGCAAGGGCAGGGCCAGGGTGGCAGCGCGCTGTTCGGGCGCGGCGGCGGCCCCGGGGGGCCGCGCATGGTCGGCATGGGCGGCGGCGACCCCAACCTGCAGGCGCAGCTCCGGCAGCGCATGCGCGAGCGGTTCAACCAGCAGTTCGGCGCCTTCCGCGGCAGCCTGGACGAGGCCCGGCGTGCGCGCTGGGACGCGGCCGTCACCGGCCTGCTGGGCGCGCGCCGCAGCCAGCTGTACACGCTGGTGGACGGCAAGCCGAGGCTGGTCAGCGTGCGGCTGGGGGCCAGCGACGGCAGCAGCACCGAGGTGGCCGGCGACATCCGCGAGGGCGACCTGGTGATCGTCGGCGAGCGGGCGCAAGCGCCGTGAGCGACGCCGGCGCCGCGCAGCCGGTGATCCGCACCGAGCGCCTGCGCAAGGTCTACGCGGAAGGCACCGAGGCCGAGGTGGTGGCCCTGCGCGGTGCCGACATCCGGGTCGAGCGCGGCGAATTCGTCGCCATCGTCGGGGCCTCCGGCTCCGGCAAGTCGACCCTGATGAACCTGGTCGGCTGCCTGGACACGCCGTCCAGCGGGACGTACTGGTGCGATGGCGTGGACGTGTCCACCCTGGATGCGGAAGCGCTGGCCCGACTGCGCCGCGAGAAGATCGGCTTCGTGTTCCAGGGCTTCCACCTGCTCGCGCGGATGAGCGCGCTGGACAACGTCGCCATGCCGCTGGCCTACGTGGGCGTGCCGCCGCACGAGCGGCGCGACCGTGCGCGCGCGGCGCTGGCCGCGGTGGGCCTGGGGGAGCGCGGCGGCCACCTGCCGTCGGAGTTGTCGGGCGGCCAGCAGCAGCGCGTTGCGATCGCCCGCGCGCTGATCCAGCAGCCGCCTATCCTGCTGGCGGACGAGCCCACCGGCGCCCTGGACAGCCGCACCGGGGCGGAGATCCTGGCCCTGTTCCACGACCTGCGCGACCGCGGGCACACCGTGGTCCTGATCACCCACGACCCCGCGGTGGCGCGCCACGCCAACCGCACCTGGGTCATGCACGACGGCGAGATCCACCTGCAGGACGCGGAGGCCACGGCATGAACTTCGGCGACGTGCTGCGCACCGCGGCGATGGCCCTGCGCGGCAACTGGATGCGCAGCGTGCTGACCTCGCTGGGCGTGATCATCGGGATCGCGGCGGTGATCGTGATGGTGTCGGTGGGGCAGGGCACCCAGGCGGAGATCGACAAGATGGTCTCGGGCCTGGGCTCGCAGCGGCTCGACATCTCGCCCGGCGCCGGCCGCGGCATGGGCGGGGCGCGCATGAGCGCCAGCAGCTTCTTCACCCTGAGCCAGGACGATGCCGAGGCGATCCGCGCGGAAATCCCGCAGGTCGAACTGGTGTCCGGGCTGGTGCGCGGCAACACCCAGGTCGTGTACGCGGAGAACAACGCGCAGAGCAGCTGGCAGGGCGTGCAGGCGGACTACTTCGCGATCAACGGCTGGGAGCTGGCGTCCGGCGATGGCTTCGACGCGCAGGACTACGCCTCGGGCAACCGCGTGGTGCTGCTGGGCGAGACCGTGCGCCGCACCCTGTTCGGCGAGGACAGCGGGATCGGCCAGAGCATCCGCCTGGGGCGGCAGCCGTTCACGGTGGCCGGGACGCTGGCGCCGAAGGGGATGGGCGGCTTCGGCCAGGACCAGGACGACGTGGTGGTGGTGCCGATGGAAACCGGGCGCCGCCGCCTGCTGGGCAGCATGGGCCTGCCGCCGGGCGCGGTGATGCAGATCGCGCTGACGGTCGGCGACCCGCGCGACCTGTCCTATGCGCAGGGCGAGGTGGAGGCGCTGCTGCGCCAGCGCCATCGCATCCAGCCGGGCCAGGAGGACGACTTCAACGTCCGCAACATGAGCCAGATCATCGCCACCCGCACCGCCACCACCAACCTGATGTCGAAGCTGCTGGGCGCGGTGGCGACCATCTGCCTGATCATCGGCGGCATCGGCATCATGAACATCATGCTGGTCTCGGTCACCGAGCGGATCCGGGAGATCGGCCTGCGCATGGCGGTGGGCGCCGGACCCGGCGACATCCGACGCCAGTTCCTCACCGAGGCGCTGCTGATCTCGCTGATCGGCGGGGTGATCGGGATCGCGATCGGCATCGTCGCCACCCTGCTGGTCAGCCGGATCGGCGCGCTGCCGGTGGCGCTGAACGCCAAGGTGATCGGCCTGGCGGCGGCGTTCTCGATCGCCACCGGGCTGTTCTTCGGCTATTACCCGGCGCGCAAGGCGTCCCTGCTGGACCCGATCGAGGCGCTGCGCGCCCAGTAGCACGGGCCCGGCCGGGCGCCGTGGCGGGCGCTGTGGCAAAATCGCTCCCCCGCGATCCCGGGCCGGCCCGGCAGGACACGCATGGCGATGCCCGTTGCACCGCGTCCCCTCCGCGCGTCCCGCGCTGGAGCCGCCCTGCATGGCTGACCTCTACGGGCACCTGCCCCGGGGCCCGGCCCGCATGGTGAAGGCGACGCAATGGTCGCTGCAGGGCCTGCGCGCGGCCTGGCTTCACGAGTCCTCCTTCCGGCTGGAGGTCTACTTGTTCCTGCTGCTGGGCCCGCTGGGCTGGTGGCTGGGGCAGGGCGGCGTGGAGCGCGCCCTGCTGATCGGCAGTTGCCTGCTGGTGCTGGCGATGGAACTGATGAACTCGGCGATGGAGGCGGTGATCGAGCGCTTCGGCGCCGAGCAGCACGAACTGGCGGGGCGGGCCAAGGACATGGGGTCCGCCGCCGTGTTCGTGCTGATGTTGAACGTGGTCCTGGTGTGGGCGCTGGTCCTGGGCCCGCGTTACCTGTGACCTGATACTGGCGATGGACGAACCGAAGAGCAGCGAATGGACCTGAGTTTCCTGGCCTCCCCCGACGCGTGGCTGACCCTGGTGACGCTGAGCGCACTGGAAATCGTGCTGGGCATCGACAACCTGGTGTTCATCTCGATCGCGGTCTCGCGCCTGCCGGAGCACCAGCGCCCGCTGGCACGCAAGATCGGCATCGCGGTGGCCTGCATCACCCGGATCCTGCTGCTGGTGATGCTGGCCTTCCTGGCGCGCATGGAGAAGGACCTGTTCACCGTGTTCGGGATGGGGATCTCCATCCGCGACCTGGTGCTGATCCTCGGCGGCGTCTTCCTGTTCGTGAAGGGCGTGCTGGAGATCCGCGACATGATCAGCGGTGGCGAGGACGAGGATCCCCGCACCACCAAGACCTCCGCGGTGTTCTGGGTGGTGATCGCGCAGATCGCGGTGATCGACATCGTGTTCTCGCTGGATTCGGTGATCACCGCGGTGGGCATCGCCGAGCACATCCCGATCATGGTCTTCGCCATCCTGCTGGCGGTGGCGGTGATGCTGCTGGCCGCCAACCCGCTGGGCCGCTTCATCGACGCGAACCCCACGGTCAAGATGCTGGCCCTGGCCTTCATCCTGCTGATCGGCGCGGTGCTGATCCTGGACGGGCTGGACGCGCACGTGCCCAAGCCGTACATCTACTTCGCGATGGGCTTCTCGGTGCTGGTGGAGTGGCTCAACCTGCTGATGCGCCGGCGCGCGGTGGCCCACCACGTGCCGGGCGCCGGCAAGTGGTGAGGCCTTGCACGCGCGGTTAACGCCCGCTGCCCGTCACTAGCGCGGATTCTTCCCGACCAGGAGTTGCACGATGCGCGGTTCGATGTCCGTTCCCATGTTGGCCCCCGCGCGCACGGCCTGGCGCGGCGTGCTGCTCGCCGTCCTGGCGCTGCTGCTGAGCGGCTGCGGCTACAACCAGATCCAGCAGAAGGACGAGGCGGTGGCGGCGGGCTGGTCCGAGGTGCTGAACCAGTACAAGCGCCGCGCCGACCTGATCCCGAACCTGGTCAACACCGTCAAGGGCTACGCCGCGCACGAGCAGCAGGTGCTCACCGCGGTCACCGAGGCGCGTGCCAGGGTGAGCCAGATCACGGTGAACGCGGACGATGCGGCATCGCTGGCGCAGTACCAGGCGGCCCAGGGCGAGCTCAGCCAGGCGCTGGGCCGGCTGCTGATGGTCAGCGAGAACTATCCGAACCTGAAGGCGGATGCCTCCTTCCTCAACCTGCAGACGCAGCTGGAAGGCACCGAGAACCGCATCACCGTGGCCCGCGGCCGCTACATCCAGCTGGTCCAGGACTACAACACCTACATCCGCCAGTTCCCGGTCAACCTCACGGCGATGCTGTTCGGCCACAAGGCCAAGCCCAACTTCACGGTGGAGGACGAGGCGCGCATCCAGGAGGCGCCCGCGGTGGATTTCGGTGCGCCCCCGCCGGCCGCCCCCGTGCAGTCGATGCCGGCGCCGCAGCCGCCCGCGGCCGGGGCTCCGCGCAATACCGACCCGAACCAGGGGCGCGTGGCCCCGCTGCCGCTGCCGACCGAATAAGGCGCGCGGGAGCCGGCCGGGATGGTCACGCTGCCGGCATCGCTGGCCCGTTCGCTGCTGGCATGGCTGCTGCTGGCCCTGCTGCCGGCACTCGCCGTGCCCGCGCATGCGCAGCAGGCCGCCATCCCGCCGATGGACTCCCCGGTGGTCGACACCACCGGCACCCTGGACGCCGGCACGCGTGCCGCGCTGGAGCGGCAGGCGCTGGAGCTGCAGCAACGCAAGGGCAGCCAGCTTCAGGTCCTGATGGTGCCCAGCACCGCGCCTGAAACCATCGAGCAGTACGCGGTGCGCGCCTTCGAGCAGTTCCAGCTGGGGCGCAAGGGCGTGGACGACGGCGTGCTGCTGCTGGTCGCCAAGGATGACCGCAAGGTGCGGATCGAGGTCGGCTACGGACTGGAGGGCGCGATACCGGACATCACCGCCGGGCGCGTGATCCAGGAATACCTGGCGCCGCGCTTCCGCGAAGGCGACTACGCCGGCGGCCTGCTGGCCGCCACCGGACAGCTGGTGCGGCTGGTGGACGGCGAGCCGCTGCCGGAACCGGTGGCCACCCATCCCACCGGTCGCGAGTCCGGCGGGGACTGGCTGTTCGCGCTGTTCGCCGCGTTCATCGTGGCGCAGGTCGCGCGCGGGCTGTTCGGGCGGCTCCCGGCCGGCGTGCGGGCGCTGGCGGCCGGCGGTGCCAGTGGCGGCGTCGCCTGGCTGCTGTCCTCGGCGCTGCTGGTGGGCGGCATCGGCGCGTTCATCGGCCTGGTGATGGGCCTGGCCGGCGCGGGCGGCGGCCGCTATGCGCGCCATCGCGACTGGGGCGGCCTGCCGGGAGGCGGCTGGGGCGGTGGTGGCGGCGGTGGCGGATGGTCCGGCGGAGGTGGCGGCTGGTCGGGCGGCGGCGGGATGTCGGGTGGCGGCGGCGCCTCGGGGGGATGGTGATGCGACGGTTGCTGGCCCACCTGTTCGCCGCGGATGCGCGCAGCCGCTTCCCGGCGCCGGCGATGGAGCGGATCGCCGCGGCCATCGCCGACGGCGAGACCCGCCATCGCGGCGAGGTCTGCTTCGCGGTGGAAGGCGCGCTGCCGGTGCGCGAGGTGCTGCGCGGGACCCCGCCGCGCGCGCGCGCGGAGGATGCCTTCGCCCGGTTGCGGGTGTGGGATACCGCCGCCAACAACGGGGTGCTGGTCTACCTGCTGCTGGCCGACCATCGGATCGAGATCGTGGCGGACCGCGGCCTGGACGCGCTGGTGAGCGCCGAGCAGTGGCGGGGCGTCTGCCAGCGGATGGAGGAGCGCCTGCGCACCGGCGAGTTCGTGGAGGCGGTGCTGGATGGCGTGGCCGCGGCCAGCGACCTGCTTGCGCGGCACTTCCCGCAGGGGCCGGGCCAGGTCGACGAGGACCAGTTGCCGAACGCGCCGGTCATGCTGTGACGGGGCGGCGGCGCCGGGCTTCTGCGGCACAATAGCGGCATGCCCTACCTCCACCAGATCGATCCGCTTGCCGTTGCGCTGGGACCGCTGAAGGTCCATTGGTACGGCCTGATGTACCTGCTGGGGTTCGCGGTGGCCTGGTGGCTGGGCCGCCGCCGGGTGCGCGCCGGGCGCCTGCCCGGCGTGGACGAGAACGCGTTCGGCGACCTGATGTTCTACGCCATGCTGGGCGTGGTGCTGGGCGGCCGCATCGGCTACGTGCTGTTCTATGGCTTCGCCGATTTCCTGGCCGACCCGCTGGCGCTGTTCAAGGTCTGGGAAGGTGGGATGAGCTTCCACGGCGGGTTGCTGGGCGTGCTGGTGGCCGCGGCCTGGTGGTCGCGCCGGCAGGGCCTGCACTTCTTCGACACCATGGATTTCGTGGCGCCGCTGGTGCCTGCGGGCCTCGGGTTCGGCCGCGTGGGCAACTGGATCGGCGGCGAACTGTGGGGCCGCCAGACCCAGGGCACCGCGTTCGATGGCTGGGGCGTGGTGTTCCCGCGCGCGTTGCCGGAACCGTTCGCCTCGATGGATGCGGCCACCCTGCGCGCCCAGTTCGAGGCCGGCCTGCTGGACAGCTTCGCGCGGCATCCCTCGCAGCTCTACCAGGCCGGGCTGGAGGGCCTGGTCATGTTCGCGGCGCTGGTGTGGTACTCGCGCCGGCCGCGCCCGCGCTACGCGGTGGCCGGCCTGTTCGCCCTGCTCTACGGGGTGTTCCGCTTCGCGGTGGAATTCGTGCGCGAACCCGATGCGCAGCTCGGCACCCTGGCCTTCGGCTGGCTGACCATGGGCCAGCTGCTCAGCCTGCCGCTGGTGCTGCTGGGCCTGTTCTGGCTGTGGCGTTCGCGCAGCGCGCCGACCCTGCAGCCAGCGGCCGCGGTGCCCGCGCCATGAAGCAGTACCTGGACCTGCTGCGGCACGTGCTGGAGCACGGTATCGACAAGGCGGACCGCACCGGCACCGGCACCCGCAGCGTGTTCGGCTGGCAGATGCGGTTCGACCTGCAGCAGGGCTTCCCGCTGGTCACCACCAAGAAGCTGCACCTGCGCTCGATCATCCACGAGCTGCTGTGGTTCCTGCAGGGCAGCACCAACGTGGGCTACCTGCAGCAGCACAACGTGGGCATCTGGGACGAGTGGGCGGATGCCGACGGCGAGCTGGGCCCGGTGTACGGCAAGCAGTGGCGCAGCTGGGAAGGCGCGGACGGAGGCACCGTCGACCAGATCGCCTGGGTGGTGGACGAGATCCGCCGCAACCCCGATTCGCGCCGGCTGATCGTCAGCGCATGGAACGTGGCCGACCTGCCGAAGATGGCGCTGATGCCCTGCCACACGCTGTTCCAGTTCTACGTGGCGGACGGCAGGCTGAGCTGCCAGCTGTACCAGCGCAGCGGCGACATCTTCCTGGGCGTGCCGTTCAACATCGCCAGCTATGCGTTGCTCACCCACATGGTGGCGCAGGTGTGCGGGCTGCAGGTGGGCGATTTCGTGCACACCCTGGGCGATGCGCACCTGTATTCCAACCACGTCGCCCAGGCCCGCGAGCAGCTGGCACGCGCGCCGCGCGCGTTGCCCACCCTGGCGCTGGACCCCGCGGTGACCGACATCTTCGGCTTCCGCTACGAGGACATCGCGATCCACGGCTACGACCCGCATCCCGCGATCAAGGCGCCGGTGGCGGTGTAGCGCGATGCGGGTTTCGCTGATCGCCGCGCTGGACCGCAACCACGCCATCGGCAAGGCGAACGCGCTGCCCTGGCACCTTCCGGACGACCTCAGGCGCTTCAAGGCGCTGACCCTGGGCAAGACCATCCTGATGGGCCGTCGCACCGCCGAATCGCTGGGCCGGGCGCTGCCGGGGCGGCGCAACCTGGTGCTGACCCGCGGCGCGCGTGCCCCGTTCGCCGGGATGGACGCCGTGGCCACGCTCGACCAGGCGCTGGACCGCGCCGCCGCGGACGGCGACGAACTGTGCGTGATCGGCGGCGGCGAGGTGTACGCGCTGGCGCTTCAGGCGGCGACCGACCTGCACCTCACCCATGTGCTCACCGAGGTGGCGGGTGCCGACGCCTTCTTCCCGCCGGTGCGCGCCGCGGACTGGCGGGAAGTGTCCCGCGAATACCACGGCACCGACGACCGCCACCCGTTCGCCTTCGACTTCGTGGACTACCGGCGCCGGCTGCCGCATGCCTGAGCGGTGCGCTCAGGCGGAGGGGGTCTGGGGGGTCGGCCGGCCGCGCGGCCCGTTGGGGCGCTTGCGCGGCGGCGGCGCCGAGACCTCGCGGCCCGGCACCTGCACCACCTGCAGGTCCTCGCTGTCCAGGCGCAGGGCGGTGAGCTTGCCGC
>CBFGMM010000007.1:0-35634 GCA_965649855.1 uncultured Thermomonas sp.
GCGGCACCGGCATCGACTACCTGGGCCTGCACTACACGCGCGTGGACAAGGCGGTGGACGCCGCCGATGCAGAAGCGGGGCGCGCCGGCTGGCAGGCCTGGAAGACCCTGCTGGGCCGCGTCTATCCGCAGCGGCTGCAGGATTTCGAGGCGGAGCGCTGCGCCTACTGATTGATGGAAATTTTCCAATCGAATCAACTATTTGCCTGATGCTTTTTCATCTGTTGCATTAAGTCGGGGTCCGCGGTAGCCTGCGCGCATCCGGTTTTCGGCCGGAGCCATGCCACAACTGCTGTCCTCCGGCCTTGCCGGACTTGAAGGAGGCCAACCGGCCTCCTTTTTTCTTTGCGCGGCGTCTTGCGCCGGCGGCCACCCGGCGCCGACACTCGGTGCCATGGCCCGTTCGTCGATGCCCGCCGCAGCCTTGCCCTTGATGCCGCTCCTGCTGGGCATCGCGCTGGCCTGCGCGGCCGTGCTCCCCGCCTGCCAGCGCGAGTCCGGGCCGGAATCCGGCAGTGCATCTGCGATCCGCCGCGCCGCGCCCGCGCGCCCCGCCACCCGCCCGGTCGACGCCGTGCACGTGCTCGCGGCGCGCCTGCTGGCCCGCGACGGCGCCGGCTTCGCCCGGCTGGCGGTCCCGCCGGACCTGCACGCGCGCCTGGTCGCGGGATGGAGCAGCGGCATCACGCGCTGGCCGCTGGACGAGCTTCCGCTGGATGCGCGCATTCCCCGCATGCTGGCCGCGCTGCAGGCGCCCGGGGCCGAGGCGGCCCTGATGTCGACCTTCCGCCGCCAGTTCGCGGGGGCCGACCGCGACATCGACCAGGCCATCCGCACCCTGGTGGTGTTCGGGGACGAATACGTCCGGACCGATGGCGACTACACCGCCGCCGAGCGCGCGCATGTCTCGCAGGCGATCGCGGCGGTCGGCGACTGGGCGCTCGCCGCCCCGCTGTCGGACCCGGCGCGCGCGCAGCGCCTGTTCTCCGCGCTCACCGCGGCGGCGGTCCGCAGCGGCGTGGATGGCGCGGCCGGCGAGACGGCCTACGCCACGCTCGGCATGCAGGCATCGCTGGACCGGCTGTCCCCCTTCCTTGCCACCCTCCTGGCCCAGTTGCGCCAGCAGTACGGGCTGGACCTGGATGCCAGCCTGCGCGGCCTTGAGGTGCGCCTGCTGCAGCAGACCGGCGAGACGGCCCGGGTGCGGCTGCGCTACACGCTGGCCGGTCGGCCGGTGGACGCCGACGTGCCGGTCCGGCGTATCGACGGCCATTGGTACCTCAGCGATTACGTGGCGAGGGCGGAGGCCTCGCTGGAACGCATGCCTTCCCTTCAGACCATGCGCTAAGGTATTGAACTGCCTGAACAGAACCCCACCGAAGACCCGCGGCAAAACCCCAATGGCTCTTCACAAATAGCGAAAACTTCACATTTGGCCGAAGTCGAGCTAGTCTCGGGTCCGCAACCGGACGAATGTTGCGGAATCCTACCCATAAACCACTCGACCTTCGGGGGAAGGCAACCACCATGAATCTCAAGACGCACAAGCTGCGCGACGCCGTCGTGCTCGCGCTGGTGCTTGGCACCGCCGCCGGTGCCGCGCAAGCCCAGACCACCACGCCCGCTGCCACCGACGAAGGCCAGGCGCAGACGCTGGACACCCTGGTGGTGACCGGTTCGCGCATCCGCCAGGTCGATACCGAAACCAGCCAGCCGGTGACCTTCATCACCCGCGAGGACATCGAGAAGCAGGGCTTCCAGTCGGTCGCCGACATCCTGCAGAACATCACCTCCACCGGCACGCCGCCGCTGTCGCGCGCCGCGCCGCTGTCCTCCGGCGAAGCCGCCGGCGGCACCTTCATCAGCCTGCGCAACCTGGGCGCCCAGCGCACCCTGGTGCTGGTCAACGGCCGTCGCCTGGGCATCACCACCAGCGGCCTGGCCGACATCGGCGCGATCCCGGCGGCCGCCGTGGAGCGCATCGAAGTGCTGAAGGACGGCGCCTCGTCGATCTACGGCTCCGACGCGATCGCCGGCGTGATCAACGTGATCACCCGCACCAACTTCGAGCGTGCCCAGGCCAGCGCCTACATCGGCCAGTACAGCGAAGGCGACGGCACCATCAAGAAGGGCGACATGGTGATGGGCTACCGCGGTGGCGCGGGCTCCGTCGTGCTGTCCGCCGAATACCGCGAGGAAGACGGCGTGTCCGCCTTCGACCGCGAGTTCACCCGCGACCCGCGCGGCCCGCTGCACCCGACCGACGGCTGGACCGTGGTCGGCACCGTGGGCGGCTTCACCACCACCGCGACCACCCCGGTCCCGGGCGTCCCGACCGGCACCCGCGTGGTCCTGCGTCCGGGCGGCAATCCGCGCAACCCGGCGGACTACATCCGCCAGGACCTGAACACCGGCACCTGCTCCGGCGCCACCGTGGCCGCCGGCTGCACCCCGGGCAGCACCCTGCACAAGACCAACACGCTTGAGCAGACCGACCTGCGCACCCCGCTGCAGGCCGGCGCGGTCAACATGGACGCCAGCTGGAACCTGACCGACACCATCACGGCCACCTTCAGCGCCCTGTACAACAACCGCTACGCGCGCCGCACGGTCGCGGGCTACCCGATGCAGGCCAACGCGTTCGGCACCCCGATGTCGGCGCAGAGCTACTTCAACCCGACCGGCGCGACGATCACCAACTGGTGGCGCCGTACCTGGGAAGTGCCGCGCGTGTCGACCGCCGAGCTGACCACCACCCGCTTCGTGGCGGCGCTGGAAGGCAGCTTCGACCTGCTGGACCGTCCGTGGGACTGGGACGTCAGCGTGATGCGCAACGACAACGAGTCCGAGCAGCGCTTCACCGGCAACCTGCTGCTGGCGGCCACCACCCAGGCCGTGGGTCCGTCGTTCCTCAACGCGCAGGGCCGGGTGCAGTGCGGTACCGCCGCCAACCCGATCCCGTTCTCGGCGTGCGTGCCGTTCAACCCGTTCCTGCCGTTCGGCACCGTGGGCGAAGGCGGGCTGACCAACAACGCCGACCTGCAGCGCTTCATCATGGCCAACGAAGTGGCCAGGGGCGAGACCAGCACCACGGCGTGGAACGCCAACCTGACCGGCGGGCTGTTCGCGCTGCCGGGCGGCGACCTGGGCTTCGCGCTGGGCGTCGAGCACCGCAAGGAAGACGGCTCGTTCACCCCGGATGCGCTGTCCACCGCGGGTGCCACCACCAACCTGGCCTCCGGCCCGACCCGCGGCGGCTACACCGTCGACGAAGTCTACCTGGAGCTGCAGGCGCCGCTGCTGCGTGACGTGCCGTTCGCCCGCGAGCTGACCCTGAACGCCGCGACGCGCTACTCGGACTACGACACCTTCGGCGACACCACCAACAGCAAGTTCGGTTTCGTGTGGAAGCCGTTCGAGCAGCTGATGATCCGCGGCACGCAGGCCGATGGCTTCCGCGCCCCGACCATCGCCGACCTGTACGGTGGTTCCTCGCAGACGTTCTCGTTCTTCACCGACCCCTGCGACACCCTGTTCGGCAGCTCGGCCACCAATGCCACCACCCGCGCCAACTGCACCAACGGCGTCGGCGGCAACGGCGCCCTGGGCGCCCTGGCCGCGAACTACCGCCAGGTGGCACAGGGCGGCGCCCTGGCCGGCCAGCCGAACGCGCAGACGCCGATCGCCTTCACCAGCGGCTCGAACCCCACCCTGCTGCCCGAGACCTCCAAGACCAAGACCCTCGGCATGGTGTGGAGCCCGGAGTTCGTGACCGGCCTGAACCTGGCGCTGGACTGGTGGAACATCCGCATCGACAACACCATCGTCGCGGACAGCCCCACCCAGATCCTCAACGACTGCTACGTGCAGGGGATCGCCAGCCGCTGCTCGCCGGCGCTGTTCACCCGCGGTGCCGATGGCGTGCCGCTGGTCAGCTTCGGTGGCCGCAACGCCGGTTACCGCGAGGTGGAAGGCTTCGACTTCGACCTGACCTACCGTTGGGACTGGGCGTCGCTCGGCAACTTCCGCCTGGCGTCGAACAGCACCTACACGACCAAGGACGTGTCGATCGCGACCAACGATCCGCGCTACCCGCTGTCGGCGGTGAGCTTCGGCAGCACCTTCCGGATCCGCTCCAACCTGAACCTGGTCTGGGAGCGCGGCATCTGGGGCGCCACCTGGGCGACGCGCTACTACTCGGCGATGAAGGAAAACTGCACCTACTTCGTGCCGGGCCTGCTTGAGCCGAACCTGGAGTGCAACGAGATCCGCTTCGCCCCGACCGGTGCGTTCCTGGCCGACGGCGTCACCCCGGCCAGCGCGATCGCGCGTCGCAAGGTCAGCGGCGCCACGGTGTTCAACGACGTGCAGGTGCGCATGCAGCTGCCGTGGAACGGCACCGTCGCGGTGGGCGCCAACAACGTGTTCGAGAAGATCGGCCCGACCATGTACAGCCAGCCGAGCGCCAACGTGAACTACTACGGCGGCTTCGACATCGGTCGCTTCATCTACCTCAAGTACACGCAGAAGTTCTGATCGATCGCACCATCGCAACACCAGGGCCGCCCTTCGGGGCGGCCCTTTTTTTTGGGCCGCGGCTGGCGGCTCGGCCATAATGCCGGCGATGCCGAACCGTCCGCACGCCCCTGCCCAGCCCGGCCTGTTCGATCCGCAAGCGAACGCGCCCGCGCCCGACGCCGCGCCGCAGGCGGACGCCGGGCCCGCCTTGCCGCTGCCACCCTTCCTTGCCGCGGATGGAGGTCCCGCGCCTGCCGCCGCGCGCGCGGCGGAGTCGCGCAAGCCGCCACTGTGGGCGCGCGTGCTGGGCCGCCTGCTGGATCCCTGGCTCCGGCTGGAGATCGAGCCGGAGCAGCCGGCGCGCTTCGACGACGGACGCCCGGTCTGCTACGTGCTGGAGGACTACGGCCTGTCCAACGCGCTGATCCTGCAGCGCGCCTGCCGCGAGGCCGGCCTGCCCTCGCCGCTGCAGCCGATCCCGGGCGACCCGCTGGGCCGCAAGCGCGCCTACGTCGCGCTGTCCCGCCGCCACGCCAATGCGCTGCAGGCGCTGGGCCTGGTGCCGGGTCCGGAACACCGCACGCATTCCGGCTCGCTGGCGCGCCTGCTGGAAGCGCATCGGGACGACCGCTCGCTGGACGTGCAGCTGGTGCCGGTGTCGATCTTCGTGGGCCAGGCGCCGAACCGCAGCAGCGGCTGGTTCAGCGTGCTGTTCTCGGAGAACTGGACCATCGTCGGCCGCTTCCGCCGGCTGGTGGCGATCCTGCTCAACGGCCGCGACACCCTGGTGCAGTTCGCCCCGCCGGTGTCGCTGCGCGGCATCCTGGCCGAGCAGCTGCCGCCCGAGCGCACCGTGCGCAAGCTCTCGCGCGTGCTGCGCACCCACTTCCGCCGGCTGCGCGAGGTGGTGGTGGGTCCCGACCTGTCGACCCGGCGGATGCTGGTGGACAAGGTGCTGGCGGCCGAGTCCGTGCGCGAGGCGATCGCCGACCAGGCCCGGCGCGACAAGAGCAGCGTGGATGCCGCCTGGCAGAAAGCGCATGCCTACGCCTACGAGATCGCCGCCGACTATTCGCACACGGTGGTGCGCTCGGCCAGCTTCCTGCTGACCTGGGTGTGGAACCGGATCTACCGCGGCGTGCTGGTCCAGCACCTGGACGAACTCAAGGCCGCCGCGCCCGGGCACGAGATCGTGTACGTGCCCAGCCACCGCAGCCACATGGACTACCTGCTGCTCAGCTACCTGCTGTACGCCAACGGCGTGGTCCCGCCGCACATCTTCGCCGGGGTCAACCTCAACCTGCCGGTGGTGGGCAGCCTGCTGCGCAAGGGCGGCGCGTTCTTCGCCCGGCGCAGCTTCCGCGGCAACGCGCTGTATTCGGCGGTGTTCCGCGAATACATGGCCCAGCTGGTGGCCGGCGGCTATTCCATCGAGTACTTCATCGAGGGCGGGCGTTCGCGCACCGGGCGCCTGCTGCCGCCCAAGGGCGGATCGCTGGCGATGACCGTGCGCGCCTGGCTGCGCCAGCCCAGCCGGCCGGTGCTGTTCCAGCCGGTCTACATCGGCTACGAGAAGCTGATGGAAGGCGGCAGCTACCTGGACGAGCTGTCCGGCAAGCCCAAGGAAAAGGAATCGATCTGGCAGCTGCTGGGCGGGATCCCGCGCGTGCTGCGGACCAACTACGGCCAGGTGGTGGTGAACTTCGGCGAGCGCATCCGCCTGGAGGACATGCTGGCGCGGCATGCGCCCGCCTGGGACGGCGCGCCGGTCAGCGAGGACGAGAAGCCCGCCTGGCTGGCGGAGACCATCGACGCGCTGGCGCAGCAGATCCAGGTCAACGTCAACCGCGCCGCGGACGTGAACCCGATCAACCTGCTGGCGCTGGCGCTGCTCTCCACGCCCAAGCACGCGATGGGCGAGGCCGACCTGCTGGCGCAGATCGCGCTGTCCAAGACCCTGCTGGCCGAGGTGCCGTATTCCGCGCACGTCACCGTCACCCCGCACACGCCGGAGCAGATCGTCGCCCACGGCGAGGAGATCGGCACCCTGGTGCGCACCGCGCACCCGCTGGGCGACGTGCTCAGCGTGGGCGACGACGACGCGGTGCTGCTGTCGTATTTCCGCAACAACGTGCTGCACCTGTTCACCGCCCCGGCCTGGATCGCGGTGTGCTTCCTCAACAACCGGCGCATGGCGCGCGCGCAATTGCAGCGCATCGGCCGCGCCCTGTACCCGTTCCTGCAGGCCGAACTGTTCCTGCCCTGGGACGAGGACGGCTTCGCGGAGCGGATCGATCGCACGCTGGAAGTGTTCGTGCGCGAGGGCCTGCTGCAGCAGGTGGGCGACGACGAGGGCGGGATCCTGCAGCGCAGCGCCGGGCAGACCGACGAGGTGTTCCGCCTGCGCGCCACCGGCCACCCGCTGCAGCAGGCGTTCGAGCGCTACTACATCGCGATTTCCGTGCTGGTCAAGAACGGTCCCGGCACGCTCAGCGCCGGCGAACTGGAAAGCCTGTGCCAGCTGGCCGCCCAGCGCCTGTCGCTGCTGTACGCCAACACCGCGCCGGAATTCTTCGACAAGGCCCTGTTCCGCGGCTTCATCCAGCAGCTGCGCGAGCTGCGGCTGGTCTGGGCCGACGACGCCGGCAAGCTGGTGTTCGACGAGCGCCTGCGCGGGTGGGCCAAGGACGCGCGGGTGGTGCTGGGCCGCGAACTGCGCCACACCATCGAGAAGATCAGCCCGGACACGACGGGTGCGCCCGCAGAGGGCGCCTCGCCACCCGACGTGGACGCATAGGCGGCGCCGGACTAGCGCACCCGCAATCAGCTCGATCCAACGAAACCGCTACGCCGGCTCGTCGGGAATCAGGGCGTTCTCGATCCAGGCGATCTGGTCCTTGAGCTGCAGCTTGCGCTTCTTCAACCGCTTCAGGGCCAGCTCGTCGGCCTGGATGTCGGCCTGCAGCCGCGCGATGGCGGCGTCCAGGTCGCGGTGCTCGGTGCGCAGTTCGATCGCGCGTCGCGCCAGTCGGGCGAGTTCGGCCGGGTCGCGGGGCTGGTCCATCCGCCGAGGATAGCGCGGCGGCCCGTGCGCCTTGCCGGCTAAAATGGCGGGCCATGCATGCCATCGACCTTCCCATCGCCGGATTTCCGCTCGCGGAGCCGCAGCCCCCCGCCCTGCGCCGCAAGCGCGAGGCGGACAAGCTGGCCAAGCGCCTGCGCCACCAGGTGGGCAAGGCGATCGCCGACTTCGGCATGATCGAATCCGGCGACAAGGTGATGGTCTGCCTGTCCGGCGGCAAGGACAGCTACACGCTGCTGGACGTGCTGCTGCAGCTGCGCAAGAAGGCGCCGGTCGACTTCGGCATCACCGCGGTCAACCTGGACCAGAAGCAGCCCGGCTTTCCCGAACACGTGCTGCCGGAGTACCTGCGTTCGATCGGCGTGGATTTCCACATCATCGAGCAGGACACCTACTCGGTGGTGAGCCGGGTCATCCCCGAGGGCAAGACGATGTGCTCGCTGTGCTCGCGGCTGCGGCGCGGCGCGCTGTACACCTACGCCGCCGAGCACGGCTTCACCAAGATCGCGCTGGGCCACCACCGCGACGACCTGGTCAACACCTTCTTCCTCAACCTGTTCTTCCACGCCAAGCTCAGCGGCATGCCGCCGAAGCTGCTGTCGGACGATGGCCGGCATGTCGTCATCCGCCCGCTGGCCTACGTGCGCGAGGCCGACATCGAGGCCTACGCCGACGCGAAGCGCTTCCCCATCATTCCGTGCAACCTGTGCGGCTCGCAGGAGAACCTGCAACGCAAGCAGGTGAAGCGGATGCTCGAGGCGTGGGAGCGCGAGACCCCCGGCCGCGTCGAGACCATCGCCCGCGCGCTGGGCGACATCCGGCCCTCGCAGCTCAGCGATCCGGCCCTGTTCGACTTCCTCTCGCTCGGCAGGCGCGGCGATGGCGCACTGCCGGATGCGCATGCGTGGCTCGCAGGAACACCCGAAGGCGATGTGGATGCCTGAGGCTTGACGCGACCTTCGGCGACAGGACGTCGCCGATGAGCCTCCATGGATGGATTCACGGCGTGTCGCGGCAAGCCTCAGGCGTCCGCAGCGCCTCCCCAGACCACCAGGACCCTTGATGTTCTTTCGCAACCTGACGCTGTTCCGTTTCCCGACCTCGCTCGACCTCTCCGGACTGGAGGGCCACCTCGCCGAATGCGCGCTGAAGCCGGTCGGCCCGCTCGAGCTGTCCAGCCGCGGCTTCGTGCCGCCGCTCGGCCAGCACGGCGACGGGCTGAGCCATTCCATCGGCGATGCGCTGTGGATCACCGTCGGCGGCGAGGACAAGCTGCTGCCCGGCGCGGTGGTCAACGACCTGCTGCAGAAGAAGCTCGCCGCGCTGGAGGAACGCGAAGGGCGCAGGCCCGGCGGGCGCACCCGCAAGCGGCTCAAGGACGACCTGATCACGGAGCTGCTGCCGCGCGCCTTCGTGCGGCCGGTGCGCAGCGATGCGCTGGTCGACACCACGCTGGGCGTGGTCGCGATCGACACCTCGTCGCGCAAGAACGCCGAGTCCGTGGTCAGCGAGATCCGCCGCGCGCTGGGCAGCTTCCCGGCGCTGCCGGTGAATGCCGAAGTCGCGCCGCGCGCGATCCTCACCGGCTGGATCGCCGGCGACGCCATGCCGGAGGGCCTGAGCCTGGGCGACGAGTGCGAGCTGCGCGATCCCACCGACACCGGGGCGGTGGTCAAGGTGCAGCGCATGGAGTTGTCCGGCGACGAGATCGCACGGCACCTCGAGGCGGGCAAGCAGGCCACGCGCCTGGCGCTGGTGCTGGACGACCACGTCAGCTTCGTCATCGGCGAGGACCTGGTGGTGCGCAAGTTCAAGCTGCTGGACGGCGCGGTGGACCAGCTGGAGTCGACCGACCGCGACGACGTGGCCGCGGAGCTCGATGCACGCTTCGCGCTCATGGCCGGCGAGTTCAAGCGCCTGTTCCACGTGCTGGAGCAGGCGTTCAGGCTCAGCAAGGCGGAGTGACCGCGCACCGGTCGTGCATCGCGCTGCACGTACACTAGCTGCATGCGCTCGCTGTTCCGTTTCCTGTCCCCCGCCCGCGGTGCGCCGAAGTCCACGGGGCTGCAGCGCGAGCGCCTCGCGTTCGAGCTGGAGGACGGCACGCGCATCGACGTGCTGCGCGTGCGCGACCCGCGCGCGCGCCGGCTCAAGCTCAGCGTGGACGAGCGCGGCGCGCGCCTGACCCTGCCGCCGCGCGCCAGCCTGGTCGCCGGCGACCGCTTCATGCACGCGCACCGTGCCTGGCTCACCGCGCAGTGCGCCGCGCATGCGCTCGACGCAGGCACGCGGCTGGAACGCGGCGTGACCGGCGCGCTCCCCCTGCGCGGCCACGACAGCCCGGTGGCCTGGCAAGCCGGCCGCGCCAGCCGCATCGACGCCCGGGACGACGGCGGGCTGGTCTTCAGCGCACCGCCGTCCGCGGGCCCGGCCGCGCTGCAGCGCGCACTGCGCGACTTCTACGAGGCCCAGGCGCGCGCAGACGTCGGCCGCTGGCTGCCCGCCTATCTGCCCGGACTCCCGCGCACGCCCCGCCGCATCGTGTTCAAGCGCACCTCGTCGTTATGGGGCTCGCTGGCGCCGGACGGCACCCTTTCGCTGGACCTGTCGCTGGTGCTGGCGCGGCCATCGGCCTTCGAATACGTGCTTGTGCACGAACTGTGCCACCTGCTGCATGCGGACCACTCGCCCCGCTACTGGCACGCGGTGGAAACGCGCTTCCCGGGGTGGCGGGAGGAACGCGCCTGGTTGCACGCCCACGGCCGCCGCCTGAAGGGCCGGCTGCGCACGCTGCTGTCCGGTTGAATGCACCGCCTGCGTTGCTCCGGATAGCTGCCCGCCGCAGGAACCACGCCATGCCGCACCGCACGCGCCGTCGTCTCCTGCTCGCGATGCTGGCCGCTGGCGTGCTGGGGCTGCCGGCATGCAGGCAGGCCGGGGACGTCGCGGTGGGGACGGCGTCGGAGCGGCTCAACGGCGAGGATGCGGCGCACGCGGGCGATGCCGACCGCGACCGCCAGCTGCCGGACGAGGCTGCGACGCAGGTCGCCGGCGCCGAGGGCGCGAGCGTCCCGCTGCCCGCCGACTTCCCCCAGGACGTGCACCTGCCCGCCCCGCTGCGGGTGGAAAGCGCGATGGACATGGCCGGCCTGCAGATGGTAAACGTGACGACGACGTCGGCGATCGGGCAGGTATCGGCCGACGTGGAACAGGGGATGCAGGCGCGGGGGTGGAAGCGCGAAATGGCCAGGCAGGCAGGCAACGGCAGCACGCTGGTGTACAGCAAGGACCAGCGGCAGACGGTCTACCAGCTGATCCGCCGCGCGCGCGGGGGTACCCAGCTTGCGATCCGCACCGGCGCGGGCGGGTGAGCGTGCAGCGCCGCGCCGGCGGGACCGTGCGGCGATCCACCTGGGCGGAGTACCGCACGCGCGCCTGGACCCTGCGGCTCGCGCTGGTGTCCGGGGCGGTGCTGGCCATGGCCTTCGTCGAACTGCGGGAAATCGAGCGCCTGGGCTGGAAGGGCATGCTTGGGGCAACCGCCGCGTGGGCGGCGCTGGTGGCGCTGGCGGGCACCTGGCTGCAGCGCTTCGAATGCCCGCGCTGCGCGAACCGCTATTTCAAGCGCCGGCCGTGGCTGCTGGCGGTGCGGTCGCGCCGGTGCGCGCACTGCGTCCTGCCGCGGGGCGCCTGAGCCTCACCCGAGCAGGAAGCCGCCGATGGCGTCGGCCACGGCCTGCGGTTGCTGCATGTGCAGGTGGTGGCCCCCCGGCAGCACGCGCAGCTCGCCGCGCGGCAACAGGGAGGCACGACGGCGGCGCAGCGCGTCGGGCAGGTAGGGCTGGGCCGGCTCGGCGAACACCACCAGGGCGGGGCATTCGATGCCGGCCACCAGGTCTTCCACCTGGGCTTCGGTCATCCGCACCAGGGTAGGCAGGGTCAGGCGGGGATCGCTGCTCCACTCGAAGCCGGGGCCGCCGCCATCCTCCCCCACCGGCCGCAATCCGCGCTCCACCAGCAGGCGCACCGCGGACTCCTCCAGCCCGCTGCCCGGTACCCGGCCCGAGCGCATGCGTGCCCGCACCGCGTCGTCCACGTCGGGGAACACGCGCAGGCGCTTGTCCTGCAGGCCGCGCAGGGCGGCCACCGCCTCCCGCATGCGGGCTACGGTCCGCTCCGGGACCTCGGCCAGCGCACCCAGCGCCTCGATCGCCACCAGACGCTCCACCCGCTGCGGGCTGGCCGCGGCAACCATGCTGGCGATGCCGGCGCCCATCGAATGCCCCAGCAGGGCGAAGCGCTCCCAGCCCAGCGCATCGGCCACGTCCAGCACGCCGGCGATCGCCCCGGCGAACGAATAATCCGCGCCCGGCGGCAGGTGCGCGCTGCGGCCATGGCCGGGCTGGTCGACGGCGACCAGGTCCAGGCCCGGCAGGTGGGCGGCCAGCGGGATGAAGCTGGCCGCGTTGTCCAGCCAGCCGTGCAGCGCCAGCACCCGCGGCGCACCCGGCGCGCCCCAGCGCAGGCCGGCGATGGTGCCCAGCGGCGTCTGCAGCGCGATGTCCTGCATCAGCGCCAGCCCGCCTGCCCGGTCGCCAGCGCCGCCAGGGCGTCGGCGTGGGCATCGGTCGCGTTGAGGCAGGGGATGTAGCGCAGCGCCTCGCCGCCCGCGGCGCGGAACGCCGCCGCGTTCTCCACCGCGATCTCCTCCAGTGTTTCCAGGCAATCCACGGCGAAGCCCGGGCACGCCACGTCGACCGTGCGCACCCCCTCGCGCGCCAGCGCTTCCAGCGTGGCCTGCGTATACGGCTGCAGCCAGCGCTCGCGGCCGAACCGCGACTGGAAGGTGAGCAACAGCTCCTCGCGCGGGATGCCCAGCGCCCGGGCGATCGCGGCGGTGCTGGCCTCGCACTGCGCGGCGTACGGATCGCCACCATCCACCAGGCGCTGCGGGATGCCGTGGAAGGACAGCAGCAGGCGCTCGCCGCGCCCGTGCGCCTCCCAGTGCGCGCGGACCGAGGCCGCCACCGCGCCCACCCAGGCCGGATCCTGGTGGTAGTCCGGCAGCAGCTGCACCTGCAGGCCGCCGGCATGCGCGGCCACCGCGTCGGCCACGCTGGCGGTGGTGGTGGTCGAATACTGGGGGTAGAGCGGCAGCACCCGCGCGCGCATGATCCCGGCTTCGCGCAGGTCCGCCAGCACGCCGCGCAGGCCGGGCTGGCCATAGCGCATCGCATGCACCACGCGCACGCCGGGCAGCCGCGCCTGCACCGCCGCGGCCAGCGCCGCGGTATGCACCGCCAGCGGCGAGCCGTCCGCCATCCACACCTGCGCGTACTTGCGGGCGACCTTCGGGCTGCGCAGCGGCAGGATCACGAAGTGCAGCAACGGGCACCACAGCCAGCGGGTCAGCTGGACCACGCGGTGGTCGTGCAGGAACTCGGCGAGGTAGCGGCGGACCGCCCGCGCGGTCGGCGCATCGGGCGTGCCCAGGTTGACCAGCACGAGGGCGGATGGCGCGGGAGTCTGCTCGGTCATCCGTGCAAGGATCGCACGCGCCGCGGGGCGCGATGCGCACGCTCGGCTTATGATCGATTCATCACGCGCCTTACACGATGGGGCTCGCCCCCGCCGCCTCTCACCCCGGAGCTTCCGATGTCGCCTGCCCGCCGCCCGCTCGCCCTGGCCCTCGCCACCCTGCTGCTCGCCGCCCCCGCCATCGCCGGGGAACGCGAGGACGTGCGCGCGCTCGACGCGGTGCGGGTGGTGCAGCAGATCCAGTCCATCCCGGAATCCGGCATCCCCGACCGCCTGCTGGACGAGGCGCGCGGCATCGTGGTGATCCCGGACACGCTGAAGGCCGGCTTCCTGCTGGGCGGCCGGCGCGGCCTGGGCCTGATGTCGGTCAAGGCCGCCGACGGCAGCTGGACCAACCCGGTGTTCGTGAAGCTGGCCGGCGCCAGCTTCGGCCTGCAGGCCGGCATCCAGTCCGCCGACGTGATCCTGGTGTTCCGCAGCGACCGCGGCCTGGATTCGGTGGTCAACGGCAAGATCACCCTGGGCGCGGATGCCGGCGTGGCGGCGGGGCCGGTCGGCCGCAACGCCGCGGCCGCCACCGACGGCGAGCTGAAGGCCGAGATCTGGTCGTGGTCGCGCGCGCGCGGGCTGTTCGCCGGCGTGGCCCTGGACGGCGCCGTGCTGTCGATCGACACCGGCGCCAACCGCACCGCCTACGGCCCGGGCACCACGCCGCGCGCGGTCTTCGAGGGGCGCGCGCCGCAGGCGCCCTCGCCCGCGATCGTCGCGTTCCGCGACGCGCTGGAGGAAGCCAGCTCCGCCGCCGGGCACGCGCGCGGCACCCGCAACGTCCCCGCGCCCGCCGCCATGCCAACACCGGACGGCGTGCAGGTGCGCCCATTGGACAATGGCAACCCGGCCACCACCACGCCGCTGCCGCCCGGCAGGCCGTAAACTGCCGGCTCCACAGCGCAACGAGGGCGGACCATGGGCAGCTTCAGCATCTGGCACTGGCTGGTGGTGCTCGTCATCGTGCTGCTGGTGTTCGGCACCAAGAAGCTCACCGGCGGCGCGCGCGACCTGGGCAAGGCGGTCGACGAGTTCAAGAAGGGCATGAAGGGCGATGGCGACGCCCCGCCGCCGCGCCTGTCCGACGACACCGCGCCCCCCGCCGCCAGTACCTCGCAGCGCGACCGCGACGACGTCGCCCGCTGACCGGCGGCGCCGGTCGCGATGTTCGATTTCTCCTTCGGCGAACTGCTGCTCGTCGCCGTGGTGGCGCTCGTGGTGCTGGGACCGGAGCGGCTGCCGAAGGCGGCCCGCTTCGCCGGCCTGTGGGTGCGCCGCGCGCGCGCGCAGTGGCAATCGGTGAGGTCGGAACTGGAGCACGAACTGGCCAGCGAGGAACTGCGCCGCAGCCTGCACGACGGCAAGCGCGCGATGGAGGACACCGAGGCCCAGCTGCGCGAGGTGGCCGCCGAGGTGCGCCGCGGCGCGCCGCCAAGCGAACCGGCCCCGCCGCCCGCCGCGGAGCGCCGCGATGACTGAGGCGGATCCCGAGCGCCCGCTCGTCGCCCACCTGCTGGAACTGCGCAGCCGGATGATCCGCGGCCTCGTGGGGCTGCTGGTGGCGCTGGCCTGCCTGCTGCCGTTCGCCAACCGCCTGTACGCGGTGCTGGCCCAGCCGCTGCTGGACAAGCTGCCTGCCGGCGGCCAGCTGATCGCCACCCAGGTCGCCTCGCCGTTCTTCGCGCCGATGAAGCTGGCGTTCTTCGTGGCGCTGGTGGTGGCCATGCCGTGGCTGCTGTACCAGGCCTGGGCCTTCGTGGCGCCGGGCCTGTACCGGCGCGAGAAGCGCCTGGCGCTGCCGCTGCTGGCCTCGGCGCTGCTGCTGTTCTATGCCGGCTGCGCGTTCGCCTTCTTCCTGGTGCTGCCGGCGGTGTTCGGCTTCCTCACCCAGGTGACGCCGGACGGGGTGGCGATGATGACCGACATCAGCGCCTACCTGGACTTCGTGCTGGTGCTGTTCCTGGCGTTCGGGCTGGCGTTCGAGCTGCCGGTGGCGCTGGTGATCCTGGCCCTGCTGGGCTGGGTCACCCCGGCCCAGCTGCGCGAGGGGCGCGGCTACGCGATCGTGGGGATCTTCATCGTGGCCGCGATCGTGACCCCGCCGGACGTGATCAGCCAGCTGATGCTCGCGGTGCCGATGTGCCTGCTGTACGAGGCCGGCATCATCGCCGCGGCCCTGCTGGCGCGGCGCCCGCCCGCCTAGACCTCGATGCCGTGCGCGAGCGGCGCGGCCGGCGGCAGCGCGGCGTCGCCGAAGGTGTCGCGCCAGGCCAGGTACGCGCCGCCCACGATCAGCACCAGCACCACCGCGGCGAAGCCCAGCAGCACCAGCGCGGTCAGCAGCGAGCCCACGGCGGCGTGCACCAGGTTGCCGACCAGCGCCAGCAGGCCGCCCACCAGCAGCATCACCAGCATGCCCAGCAGCAGCGCGCCGGCGAACAGCACCCCGGCCAGCAGGTTGGCGCCCACGTTGCGCACTGCCGCGCGCAGCGCATGGCGCAGCGCGCCGCCCAGCGCCTGCCCGGAGAACAGCATCAGCGGGATGGACAGCAGCATCAGCGCGTAGCTGAAGTAGTTGAAGACCAGCTGCACCAGGAACAGCAGGCCGGGGTTGTCGGGCTGCGGCATCGCCGGCAGGTTGCCCTGCATGGCGCCCTGCATCGCGGCCATGTAGTCGCGCCAGTAGTCGCCGCCGGCCAGCAGCACCATCAGCATGCCGCCGGCCAGGGCCAGCGCCACCTGCACCAGGCCCAGCAGGGCCAGGCGCCGCCCCTCGGGGCTGCGCAGCGGCGCGAACACGTCGCGCGCGCGCACCGGGCGCCCGGCTTCCGCCTCGCGGATCACGTGCATCAGCCCGCCCAGCAGCACGGGCACCAGCAGCATCACCAGCAGGAACAGCGGCATGGCGGCCAGCAGCACCCGCCGCAGGTCCGCGGGCGCCGCGTCGGCCGTCCCCATCCCGCCGCCCGCCGCCGCGCCGAGCAGGGCAAAGACCAGGGCCACCACGTACAGCGCGCCGATCAGCAGCAGCGCGCCACCGAACACCGCGCGCGGGTTGCGCGCCCCCAGGTCGATCGCCTGCTTGAACCACACCAGCCCCTGGCTGACCGGCACTGCGCGGATGTCCATGCTGTTCCCCGTTGCGAGGTGCACAGGATACTCAAACCGCGCGCAGCGCCCTGGCATGCCGCACGAAGCGGCGCAGGACCCGGCGCGCGTGCGGGGCGGCGGCCACCGCGGCCACCATGGCGGCCGGATCGCGGCCCTCGCCCGCCAGCGCCCCGGCGCGCGCCGCGATGTAGCCGCGCATGTGGCCGGCGCTGAATTCCGGATGGAACTGCAGGCCCCAGGCGGCATCCCCCCAGCGGAACGCATGGATCGGGTCCAGCGCGGATCCGGCCAGCACCGTGGCCCCGTCCGGCGCGCGCAGCACGCTTTGCAAGTGGGTCGCCTGCGCGGCGAAGCGCGCCGGCAGGCCGGCGAACAGGGGATCGGACGCGGCGGCGGGGGTGAGCTCCAGCTGCACCGTCCCCATCTCGCGGCCGGCCGGGTTGTCGCCCACGTCCCCGCCCAGCGCATCGGCCAGCAGCTGGTGGCCGTAGCAGATGCCCAGCAGCGGCAGGCCCGCGTGCGCGGCCTCGCGCAGCCAGTCGGCGCTGCGCTCGCTCCAGGCGTGGCGTTCGGTGACCATCGCCGCCGAACCGGTGACCAGCACGCCGGCGAAGCCCTCGCGCCGCGGCAGCGCTTCGCCATGGCCGACATCCACCACCACCGCCGCGTCGCGGTCCATCCCGGCCGCCACCCGGATCCAGTGGGCGAAGCTGCCGTGGCGACGCATGGACGCGACCGGGCGGCCGGTCTGCAGGATCAGGAAGGGTGCGGTCATCGGCATCGGCGGCACGGCCACGCGCGGGCCGGTGGGAGTGGCGGAGGAAGGCTGGCGGGTGGCACACCTATACTAGCCGGCCCGCTTGCATCCTCCATCCGCATGGCCGCCGCACCGCCCTTCGCAGGCTTGACCTTCCAGCAACTCATCCAGCGCCTCAACGCGTACTGGGCCGCGCAGGGTTGCGTGCTGGTCCAGCCGCTGGACCTGGAGGTCGGCGCCGGCACCTTCCACCCGGCCACCTTCCTGCGCGCGCTGGGGCCGGAGCCGTGGAACGCGGCCTACGTGCAGCCCTGCCGCCGTCCCACCGACGGCCGCTACGGGCAGAACCCCAACCGCCTGCAGCGCTACTACCAGTACCAGGTGGCGATGAAGCCCAGCCCCGCCAACATCGTGGAGCTGTACTTCGATTCGCTGCGGGACGTGGGCGTGGACCCGCTGGTGCACGACCTGCGGCTGGTCGAGGACAACTGGGAATCGCCCACCCTGGGCGCCTGGGGGCTGGGCTGGGAGGTCTGGCTCAACGGCATGGAAGTCACCCAGTTCACCTATTTCCAGCAGGCGGGCGGGCTGGAGTGCAGGCCGGTGCTGGGAGAGATCACCTACGGCCTCGAGCGCCTGTGCATGTACCTGCAGAACGTCGACAACGTGTTCGACCTGGTGTGGACGCACGGCCCGGATGGCGCGCCGGTCACCTATGGCGACGTCTACCACCAGAACGAGGTGGAGCAGAGCGCCTACAACTTCGAGCACGCCGACGTCGCCGAGCTGTTCCACCGCTTCGACGCCTGCGAGGCGGAAGCGCTGAAGCTCGTCGAGGCGGGCCTGCCGCTGCCCGCCTACGAGCAGGTGACCAAGGCCAGCCACAGCTTCAACCTGCTGGATGCGCGCCGCGCGATCAGCGTGACCGAGCGCCAGCGCTACATCCTGCGCGTGCGCAAGCTGTCCCAGGCGGTGGCGGAGAGCTACTACGCGCAGCGCGAGAAGCTGGGCTTCCCCGGCCTGAAACATGCTGGCGCGAAGGCGCAGGAGGCGGCGGCATGAACATGCAGCCCCTGCTCATCGAACTGGGCACCGAGGAGCTGCCGGTCAAGGCCCTGCCCGGGCTGGCCCAGGCGCTGTTCGACGGCGTGATCGCCGCGCTGCAGAAGCGCGGCGTGGCGGTCGATCGCGGCGGCGCCAAGCCGCTGCACTCGCCGCGCCGGCTGGCCGTGCTGCTGCCCGGCGTGGCGACGCAGCAGCCGGAACAGGCGTCGGAAACGCTGGGGCCGTACCTCAACATCGCGCTTGACGCCGACGGCAAGCCCACCCGCGCGCTGGAAGGCTTCGCGGCCAAGGCCGGCATCGACTGGACCCGGCTGCAGAAGACCACCGATGCCAAGGGCGAGCGTTTCGTGCATCGCGCGGTCACGCCGGGCGCGCAGACCCGCGACCTGCTGCAGGCCGTCCTTGACGAGGCCCTGGCCGGCATGCCGATCCCCAAGCCGATGCGCTGGGGCGACAACGCCTACGGCTTCGCGCGGCCGCTGCACTGGCTGGTGGCGCTGTTCGGCGATGAGGTGGTCGACCTGCAGGCCCTGGGCATCCGCGCCGGCCGGCACAGCCGCGGGCATCGCTTCATGCATGCGGGCGAGGTGGCCATCGCCGCGCCGTCGCAGTACATCGACGCGCTGCGCGGGGCGAAGGTGCTGGTCGACCCGGACGCGCGCCGCGCGCGCATCGTGGACGAAGTGGAACGCGCCGCGCGCGGTGCGGGCGGCCATGCACGCATCGATGCCGACAACCTGGCCCAGGTCACCTGCCTCAACGAGTGGCCGGTGGCGGTGGCCTGCGCGTTCGAACGCGACTTCCTGGCGGTGCCGCAGGAAGCGCTGGTCGCCACCATGGAGACCAACCAGAAGTTCTTCCCGGTGCTGGACGCGGCCGGCCGGCTGACCGAGCACTTCATCGGCATCGCCAACATCGAGTCGAAGGATCCGGCGGAGATCCGCAAGGGCTACGAACGCGTGATCCGCCCGCGCTTCGCCGATGCCGGGTTCTTCTTCGACGAAGACCTGAAGCAGGGCCTGGCGTCGATGGGCGAGGGCCTGGCCAGCGTGACCTACCAGGCCAGGCTGGGCAGCGTGGCCGACAAGGTGCAACGCGTGGCCGCACTGGCCGAGGCGATCGCGCCGCAGGTGGGCGTGGATCCGGCCTTGGCCAAGCGCGCCGCGCAGCTCGCCAAGAACGACCTGCAGTCGCGCATGGTCGGCGAGTTCCCGGAGCTGCAGGGCATCGCCGGCCGCACCTACGCGCAGCGCGCCGGCGAGCCGGACGCGGTGGCGCTGGCCATCGACGAGGCCTACATGCCGCGCTTCGCCGGCGATGCCATCGCGCCGAGCGGCGTGGGCCGCGTGCTGGCGATCGCCGAGCGCCTGGACACGCTGGCCGGCGGGTTCGCCGCGGGCCTGAAGCCGACCGGCAACAAGGATCCGTTCGCGCTGCGGCGCACTGCGCTGGGGCTGGCGCGGACGATCATCGAGAGTGGCCTGGTCCTCGATCTGCCGGCCCTGCTGGGCCACGCCAACACCCTGCTCGCGGCGCGCAACGTGCAGGCCGACGTCGGCGAGCTCTACGACTTCATCCTCGACCGCCTGCGCGGCTACTACGCCGACCAGGACGTGCCCGCGCCGCACTTCAACGCCGTCGCCGAACTGAAGCCGGCCTCCCTGCACGACGTCGACCGCCGCATCCACGCCATCGGCGCATTCGCGCAACTGCCGGACGCCGCCGCGCTGGCCGCGGCCAACAAGCGCATCGGCAACATCCTGAAGAAGGCGGACATCGCCATCCCGGATGCGGAGGACCGCGCCCTGCTGCGCGAGCCGGCGGAACTCGCCCTGGCAGACGCGGTGCAGGCGGCCGACGCCGACATCGCGCAGGCCCTGCAGCAGGGCGACTACGTGGCGGTGCTGGCGCGCCTGGCGCGTCTGCGCCCGCAGGTCGACGCGTTCTTCGACACGGTGCTGGTCAACGCGGACGACGCCGAGCTGCGCCGCAACCGGCTGGCCCTGCTCAAGCGCCTGTCCGCGCGCCTGGGCAGCGTGGCCGCGATCGAGCACCTGTCCGCGTAACGCCGCGGCGACGGCGGGACCGTCCGGGTGGTTCGCGTGGCGGCATTCCAGGCCGCACGGCGAACACCCGGCGGCAGGTGCCGACGCTTCGGGTTAAGCGGGCTTTGACGCGGCCCCGGTATCCTGCGTCGATGCCGCATCCCCACGCTCGCCTGCTCCTCGCCGTGCTCCTGTGCGGCGCGGCGATGCCGGCGGCGGCGCTGACTGTCACCCGCATCGAGATCAGCGGCCTGGCCGACGAGGCGATGGCGGACAACGTCCGCCTGGCGCTGACCCTCAGCGACGAGACCGGCAAGGACCTGTCCGCGCGGCGGCTCAACTACCTGCTGCGCGAAGCGCGCGAGGAGGCGCGCGAGGCGCTGGAGCCGTTCGGCTACTACGCGCCCGTCATCACCATCCAGCGCAGCGACCGCAGCGAACCCGAGACCGACGACGACGCGCCGTCCGTCGTGGCGACCCCGGATGCCGATGCCGACGCGCCGGTGCGCGGCGATCCCGACCGCGCCCTGAGCGTGCGCATCCACGTGGACCCCGGCGCGCCGGTGCGCGTTCGCGAGGCGCGCGTTGCGGTGGACGGCCCCGGTGGCGGCGACCGCGAGGTGGCCTCGGCGCTGGAGGCCTTCCAGCCGCGCCCCGGCGAGGTGCTCGACCACACGCTGTACGAGGCAAGCCGGTCGCGGGTCAGCCGCGCGCTCGCTGGGCACGGCTATTTCGATGCGGAGTTCGCGGCGCGCCGCGTCGAGGTGACGCGCGCGGAGCAGGCCGCGGACATCGACCTGCGCTGGACCAGCGGTGCGCGCTACGCGCTGGGCGAGGTGCGCTTCGTGCAGGAACCGCAACCGGTGATCCGCGAGGCGCTGCTGCGCAAGCTGGTGGGCTGGACCCCCGGCGATCCGTACGACGAGGCCGAGGTCGAGCGGCTGCGCCGCTCGCTGGTCGCGCTGGACTACTTCGGCATGGTCGACGTCAGCCCGCGCCCGGAAGACGCGCAGGGCAGGCAGGTGCCGGTCAGCGTGGCGCTCACGCCCGCGCCGCGCAGCGTCTACACCGCCGGCCTGAGCTTCGGCACCGAAAGCGGCGCCGGCGTGCGCCTGGGCCTTGAGCGCCGCTACCTCAACACGCGCGGCCACAAGGCGCTGGCCCAGCTGGACTATGCGCGCCTGCGCAAGACCGCCACGCTGCAGTACCGCGTGCCCGCCTTCGCCTGGCTGGACGGCTGGTACACCGCCAGCCTGCAGGCCGCCGACGAACAGACCGATTCGCTGGACAACCGCCGGCTGGAATTCGTCGCCAGCCGCAGCGGCCAGTACAACGACCGGCTCACCCTGGTCGCCTCCGCGCACGTGCTGCGCGAGCGCTGGACCTTCATCGGCGTCGACCGGGCAACGCCGGTGGTGCAGTACGCCAGCTTCGTGTTTCCCGCACTGCGCGCCGAGTACATCGACGTGGACGACCGGCTGGCGCCGCGCCGCGGCCTGGGCGGCACGCTGATGCTGCGCGGCGGCCGCGGCGGCACGGACGGCGATGCGGCCTTTGCCCAGCTGCACGCGGGCGCGCACTGGTTCCGCGGCCTGGACCCGGCCAGCCGCCTCATCGCGCGCGGCGAGATCGGGCACACCTACGGCGACGACCTGCTCGCGTTGCCGCCCAGCCTGCGCTTCTTCGCCGGCGGCGACCGCAGCATCCGTGGCTATGGCTGGCGCGAGGTCGGCCCGCGCATCCGCAACGCACTGGGCGAGGCCTACGCGCTGGGCGCGCGCAACGTGCTGACCGCCAGCCTGGAATACGAACGCTACGTGCGCGGCGCGTGGGGCGGCGCGGTGTTCGTGGACACCGGCAGCGCCTTCGACGGGCGCAGCCCCGACCTGCACACCGGCGTCGGCGTCGGACTGCGCTGGCGCTCTCCGGTGGGGCCGGTGCGCATCGACATCGCGCGCGGGCTGAAGTCGCCGGACTCGCCCTTCACCCTGCACCTCAACATCGGCGCGGACCTGTGAACTGGCGCGACCGCTATCGCCGCTACCGCCGCCATGGCCTGGAGCCGCTGCCCGCCGACGCGACCCGCGAACAGCGCGAGGCCCGCGTCGCCGAACTGCGCGCGCTGCGCAGGCAACGCCAGCGCAAGGTGGCGGTGCGCGGCGGCATCGGCACGCTGGCGCTGGTGGCAGTGGTCGCAGTCGCGCTGTACTGGCTGCTGACCAGCATCGGCGGCCGCGACCTGCTGCTGCGCCAGATCGTGGCGCGGCTGCCGGCCGGCACCCAGCTCACCTGGCAGCGCGCCGAAGGCCCGGCATCGGGGCCGATGACCCTGCACGGGGTGCGCTTCTCGATGCCGCGCCAGCGCGACCCCGACTGCGTGCCCACCGCACGGGCCAGCTGCGCGATGGGGCGGATCGTGTTCGTGGCCAGGTCGGTCACCCTGGACCCGGCGCTGCGGCCGCTGCTGGGCCGCACCCTGCGCCTGGATGCGCTGGACATCGCCGATGCCCGGCTGGACCTGCCGCGCAGCGACACCCCGTTCGAACTGCCGCGCTGGCCCGACGTGCTGCCGCGGATCGAGCCGCCGCTCGCGCTGCAGGCCGATGCCATCCGCATCGACGGGCTGGCGGTGACCCGCGAGGGCGAGCCGCTGATCGCCATCCGCAGCGCGCGCGGCGGCCTGCAGGCCGCGCCGGGCGCACTGCATGTCCGAAGGCTGGAGGTGGCCAGCGACCGCGGCCACTTCGCCGTGCATGGCGACTACGTGCCGCGAGAGGCCTACCGCAGCGACCTGGTCGCGACCGCGGTGCTGCCCGCGCCCGCGGGCCGCACCGCACCGCGGCTGGGACTGGTGGCCAGGGGCGACCTGGCGCGCATGGACGTGGCGCTGGCTGGCCGCATGCCGGCGCCCACCCGCGCCACGCTGACGCTGCGCGGCGACCCCGACGCGCCGCGCTGGACCCTGCGCGCCGACAGCGCCGCGTTCGACCCCGGACTGTTCGCCGCCGGCGAAGGTGAGCCCTATGCGTTCGACCTGACGGCCCGTGGCACCGGTGGCCGCGGGACCCTGCAAGGCGCGCTCCGCCAGGGCGACTTCGCGCTGCGCGTGCAGCCCTCCACCCTCAGCCTGGAGAACCAGCGGCTGGACCTGCGCCCGCTGGTGCTGGAACTCCTGGATGGACGCGTCGTGGCCAATGGCCATGCGGACCTGCGCGATCCGCGCGCCGCCTCGCTGAAGCTGGCGGTCAATGCGCGCGGCCTGCGCTGGACCAGCGCGGACGCGACCACCCGCGTGGGCGGCGACGCGGACTTCGGCCTGGCCGGCACGCCGACGCGCTGGGCGATCCAGGGCCAGGCGCGCCTGCGGCGTGGGACGGAGCGCGCCGTCGTCGACCTCACCGGCACGGGCACGCGCGAGCGCCTGCGGGTGGACGCGTTGCGCGCCCGCATGCCGCAGGGCCGCCTGGACGCGACCGGCGAAGTCGCGTGGAGCCCGCGCCTGGCGTGGACTGCCGATGCCGCGCTGGCCGGCTTCGACCCAGGCTATTTCCTGCCGGACTGGCCGGGCGCGGTGGACGGGCGCATCACCAGCAGCGGCGAGGTGCGCGATGGCGGTGCGCTGGTCGCCCGGGTCGATGCCCCTGCGCTGGGCGGGACCCTGCGCGGGCGCCCGCTGTCCGGCCGCGGCAGCGTGGACATCGCCGGCGATGCCTACAGCGGCGACGTGGACCTGCGGCTGGGCGACAGCCGGGTGGAAGCGCGCGGTCGCATCGGCGCGACCGTCGAGGTGGATGCCAGCCTGGCGCCGCTGCAGCTGGCCGACCTGCTGCCCGGTGGCCGCGGCCTGGTGCGCGGCACGCTGAAGCTGCGCGGCGCGCGCAACGCCCCGGACGTGCAGGCCGACCTGCGCGGCGAGGGCGTGGTCTTCGGCGACTACCGCGCCGAGCGCTTCGTCGCCGTCGGCCGCCTGCCGTGGCGCAGCGGCAGCGGGGCGCTGTCCATCGATGCGCAGGGCCTGCAGCTGGGCCTGCCATTCGCCGACCTGCGCGCGGAACTGCGTGGCGCGGTGGAGCGCCTGCAGTTCGACGTGGACGCGCGGGGCGAGGTGGGCGCGGTATCGGGCCGGGGCACCGCGGAGAAGCAGGGCGCGCGCTGGCAGGGCACGCTGGCCGCCCTGCAGGCCCAGCCGGCGCGCGGGGCGCAGTGGACGCTGCGGGAACCGGCGCGCTGGGCCTGGGACGGCCGCAACGGCGCGCTGTCGCGCGCCTGCCTGGGGTCTAACGCGGGCGGCGCGCTGTGCGCGGACGCGGACTGGCCGCGCCGCGGCCTGAACGTCCAGGGCGAAGGCCTTCCCCTCGCGCTGCTGGTGCCCTACCTGCCGGCCCGCGACGACGGCCGGCCGTGGCTGCTCAACGGCGAGGCCGACCTCGTCGCCCGCATCGTCCCGGCTGGCGGGGCCTGGCGCGGCACCGCGACCGTGACCTCCGCGCGCGGCGGCCTGCGCAACAGCGCGCGCGCGCGCCGCGACCTGCTGGGCTACCGCGACCTGACCGTTCGGGCCAGCTTCGACCCCCGGCGGATCGAGGCAACGCTGGGCGGCATGCTCCAGGGCACCGCGTCCAGCGACGACGGCCGCATCGACGCGCGCATCGCCACCGGCTGGGACGACGCCGCGCCGCTGTCCGGCGAACTCGCCATCGCCACCGACGCCCTGCGCTGGATGGAGCTGTTCTCGCCGGACATCGTGGAACCCACCGGCCGGCTGGACGCCACCCTGCGCCTGGGTGGCACCCGGGGCGCGCCGACCATCGGCGGCAGCGGCCGGCTGCAGGCGTTCGCCACCGAGCTGCCGGCACTGGGCATCGCCCTGCGCGACGGGGACATCCGCCTGCAGGCGCAGCCCGACGGCAATGCGCGCATCGTCGGCCGCGTGCGTTCCGGGGACGGCGTGCTGGACGTCGACGGCACGCTGGGCTGGCAGGCGCAGGACACGCCGCTGGTGCTGCGCGTGCGCGGCAGCAACGTGCTGGTGGCCGACACCCGCCAGCTGCGCGCGGTGGCCAGCCCGGACGTGGTGGTGCGCTACCGCGCGGGCCAGCCGCTGCAGGTCGCCGGTACGGTCACCATCCCCGAGGCGGACATCCACCTGGAGCGGCTGGACGCGGGCGTGTCCCCGTCGGCCGACGTGGTGGTGCTGGATCCGGCGCAGCCGGACCGCGCCACGCCGACCACGCTGGACCTGGACCTGGCGTTGGTGATGGGCGATGCGGTTCGGCTGCAGGGCTTCGGCCTGGCGGGCAGCCTGGGCGGCCGCCTGCAGGTTCGGCAGCTGCCGGGACGAGCGATGCGCGGGACCGGCGCGCTGGAGGTCGCCGGCCGCTACCGGGCGTACGGGCAGAACCTGCAGATCACCCGCGGCCGCCTGCTGTGGTCCGACAGCCCGGTGGGCGATCCGCGCCTGGACGTGCGCGCCGAGCGCGAAGTGGGCGAGGTCACCGCCGGGATCCGCGTGGAGGGGCGCGCCTCCGCCCCGCGCGCCACCGTGTACTCGAACCCCGCGCGCAGCGAGTCCGAGGCGCTGGCCTACCTCACCCTCGGCCGCCCGCTGTCCAGCCTGACCGGCGCCGAGGCGCGCCAGCTGGGCACCGCGCGGGCCGCGCTGAACGCCGGCGGCAGCCTGCTGGCGGCGGAACTGGGCGCGCGGCTGGGCCTGGACGATGCCGGGGTGACCGAGTCGCGCGCGCTGGGCAGCGAGGTGCTGAGCGTGGGCAAGTACCTGTCGCCCCGGCTGTACGTGGGCTACGGCGTGTCGCTGCTCGGCACCGGGCAGGTGCTGATGCTGAAGTACCTGCTGCGCAAGGGCTTCGACATCCAGATCGAATCCAGCACGCTGGAGAACCGCGCGTCGGTGAACTGGCGGATCGAGAAATAGCGCGTCAGCGCGCGATGCGCGCACCCCTGAGCTGGGGCGCGCCGGCCACCACGTCGGTCCATACCAGCCACAGCCCGTGCGCGCCGGGCACCATGCGCGGGGCGCCGGTGGCCCGGCCGCGGCCCTGCAGCCTGGCCACCTCGATCCGCTGCAGCTCGCGCCCCAGGTCCGGCGCGTAGCGCGCCAGCATCAGCCGCTGGCCGCCGGCGTCCTCGCGCAGCCAGGCGACCCAGGCCTGCTGGCCATCCAGCGCCACGTCGACCTGCCCGAGCACCGCCGCACCCGCATCCACCCTGACCGGGGTCCCGAAGGTGGCGCCCGCGTCGCCGCTGGCGGCCAGCTGCAGCAGCGGCGTGCCACCCTTGGCGGTGAACCAGCCCACCACCGCCCGCCGGCCGCGCGCGGCCACCGCGGGTCCGTTGACCGGGCAACCGGCGACCTCCCAGGCATCGGCATGCACCGTGGTCGGCGCGGTCCAGCCGTCGCCGCTGCGGCGGATCGCCTTGATGTCGCGCACCTCGCCCTCGGTGCGCCCGCGATAGACCAGCAGCGCGCCGCTGTCGGTCATGGCCACGTCGGTCTGGCAGCAGTCGCAGGTCATCGCGTCCAGCAGCAGTTCCTCGCCGCGCTGCAGGCCGCCGTCGAAGCGGGTGGCGCGCAGCTGCATCGCGCCGCCGGCATCGTGGACGTCGTGCCCCTCGTGCCCGGCCTGCTTGGCCCGGCCGTCCAGCCAGGCGATGCCCAGCCGGTCGCGGCCCTCGGCCCACAGGGCGGCGAACCCGCTGTAGCCGCCCTGCCCTTCCGCGTTCACCCGCGTCATCTGCTCCCAGCGCATCCCGCCATCGCGCGAGCGGGCCAGCACGATGTCGTAGGCGGACGGCGCCTGCGGGTCGGAGAGCAGCCACTGCGCCCACAGCGCTCCGTCCGGCGTGGCGCGCAGGTGCGGCACGTCGGCCCAGTTGGCCATCAGCGAATTGCCCACCGCGATCGTGCGGGGCTGGCTCTGCCAGCCGCCCTCATCGGTCCAGGAGGCGAACTGCAGCGCGGTGCGCCGGCCCTGCTGCCGGTTGAGCCAGCTCAGCAGCACGCGGTCGTTGGCGGCCAGCGAGATGTCCGGGGCCATCGAGCCGGGGCCCGCGAAGAGCTCCCAGGGGCGCACGCTGTAATCGCCGTCCGCGGTGGCGGCAGGCGGGGCGGCGTCGCGCGTGCAGCCGGCCAGGAGGATGGCCGCGCAGGCGGCGGCGAAGGCGATGCGTGTCTTCATCGGCGCAGGATACGCCGGCGCGCGCCCCGGGTCAGGCCGCGCGCGTGCGGCGGGCGCGCTCCAGGTGCACCAGCAGCAGCGAGATCGCCGCGGGGGTCATGCCGGGGATGCGCTGGGCCTGGCCCACGGTCTGCGGACGGACCTGCGCGAGCTTCTGCCGCGCCTCCGCCGACAGCCCCCGGACCTGCGCATAGTCGAACGCGTCGGGGATCGCGGTGGACTCGTGGCGCTGCTGCCGCGCGATCTCCTCGCGCTGGCGGTCGAGGTAGCCGGCGTACTTGGCCGCGATCTCCACCTGTTCGGCCACCTTGGGGTCGTCCACCCCCGGACCGAGCTGCGGCACGCGCATCAGGGTGGGATAGTCCAGCTCCGGCCGGCGCAGCAGGTCGATGGCGGTGCCTTCGCGGCTGACCTCGATGCCGACGTGCCGCGCCAGCGCAGCGCCCAGCGCGTTGTTGGGCGCGGCCCAGAGCTGGGAGAGCCGCGCGGTTTCCGCGGCCACGGCCTCGCGCTTGCGGCTGAAGCGCGCCCAGCGCGCGTCGTCGACCAGGCCCAGTTCGCGCCCCGGCGGGGTCAGGCGCGCGTCGGCATTGTCCTCGCGCAGCTGCAACCGGTACTCGGCGCGGCTGGTGAACATGCGGTACGGCTCGGACGTGCCCTGCGTGATCAGGTCGTCGACCAGCACGCCCAGGTAGGCCTCGTCGCGACGCGGGGACCACGCGTCTTGCTGCCCCACGAAACGCGCGGCGTTGACGCCGGCCAGCAGGCCCTGCGCCGCGGCTTCCTCGTAGCCGGTGGTGCCGTTGATCTGGCCGGCGAAGAACAGCCCGGCCACCGCCTTGGTCTCCAGCGACGCCTTCAGGCCGCGCGGATCGAAGTAGTCGTATTCGATGGCGTACCCCGGCCGGGTGATGTGCGCTTCCTCGAAACCGACGATCGAGCGCACCAGGTCCAGCTGCACGTCGAACGGCAGCGACGTGCTGATCCCGTTCGGGTAGATCTCGGTGACGGTCAGCCCTTCGGGCTCCACGAAGACCTGGTGGCTGGCCCTGTCGGCGAAGCGCACCACCTTGTCCTCGATGCTCGGGCAGTAGCGCGGGCCGATCCCTTCGATCTGCCCGGAATACAGCGGGCTGCGGTGCAGCGCATCGCGGATCAGCTGGTGGGTGCGCTCGGTGGTCTGGGTGATCCAGCAACTGACCTGCGCCGGATGGTCGGCATCGCTGCCCATGAACGACATCACCGGGCGCGGATCGTCGCCGGGCTGTTCGGTCATCTTCGAATAATCGAGCGTGCGGCCGTCGATGCGCGGTGGCGTGCCGGTCTTCAGCCGGTCGACCACGAAAGCGCCCTCGCGCAGGCGCGCCGCCAGCGCGGTGGACGGCGGATCGCCCATGCGGCCGGCGGCGTACTGGGTTTCGCCGATGTGGATCCTGCCGGCCAGGAAGGTGCCCGCGGTCAGCACCACCGCCGGCGCATGGAAGCGCAGCCCGGTGTTGGTGACCGCGCCGCGCACGCAGCCACCCTCGATGACCAGGTCGTCCACCGCGGCCTGGAACACGGTCAGGCCCGGCTGCGATTCCACCGCCCGGCGGATGAAGCCGCGATACAGCGCGCGATCGGCCTGGCAGCGCGTGGCACGCACCGCGGGGCCCTTGCTGGCGTTGAGCGTGCGCCACTGGATGCCGGCGGCGTCCGCGGCCCGGGCCATCACCCCGCCGAGGGCATCGATTTCCCGGACCAGGTGGCCCTTGCCGATGCCGCCGATCGCGGGGTTGCAGCTCATCGCGCCCACGGTCTCGATGGCGTGGGTGAGCAACAAGGTGCGCGCGCCCGCGCGCGCGGCGGCCAGCGCGGCCTCGGTGCCGGCGTGCCCGCCGCCGACCACGATCACGTCGAACCGGTAGAAGGAGTCGCTCATCTGCGCTGGATTCTAGGGCGTGGCGCGGCGGGAACCGCCTGCATGGCCGTTTCCCGGCACTTGGCACGGTTCCTGCATTAACCCCGGTAGCACTCGACGTGGCACGCCACGGGCGATGGCCGGACTGAACAGGGGCCGGTCTTTGCGCACGCCGAGGATGCTCGAGGGCCGAATGTCGGGGGACGTTCGGCCCTCACCTTTTTTCCGGGGACCGTGGACGCCACGCGCGGCAGGAGTAGCGCCGGCGACTGCGGGAATGAAACGGAACAGGGGGGATCCGGAGGTCCCCGCAGTTCGCCGGCGACGGGAGCTTACCTTGTTTGGGTCGCAAGGTGACGCGTCTGGTCACGCGGCCGCCGACGAACGGCGGGACGCGTGATGCCGATCACCCCACGACAGTGCGCGCTATTCGACTTCCCGGACCTCGTTGGACATCGCCGGGCGCGCGTACGCTTCGCTCCGCATCGACTCGCCAGAACCCGAACGCCGCGATTCCATGCGCGGCGCAGGGGCGGGGCGCGACACGGCGCGCGGCGCGATGCCCGCGGAACCGTCCATCAGCGGACGCGTGCGCGGCGCCACGGCGCCATCGTTCGTGGTGCCCTGGCGCGGACCCGACATGCGCCCGAAGTCGCGCCACGGCGGCTTGCGGTCGTGGCGGCCGGTGTCGTGACCCGGATCGGGGGCCGGACCGTTGTCGCCGGGCCGCGGCGGATGCGGCACGCGCGGCGGGTAGGCGTACGGATATCCGTAGTAGGGGCGTCCGTAATACGGATAGGCGGAGTAGCCTGAGCCGTAGGGATAGCCGTAGACCAGGCGGCCGAAGCGGTCGTAGTAGGCCACCGGGCGCATGCCGCCGTAATACCCGCCGTAGCCGCCGTAGTAGCCACCCACGCCCACGTACGGCCCCACGTGGCGGTACTCGACCTGCGACTGGCCATGGTAGTAATCGCCGCCATTGCCGCTGCGGTAGTCGTAGCCGGTGGCGCAGCCGCCCAGCGCGATCAGCGCGGCGGCCGGAAGCAGTAGCTTGCGTAGCATGGCGGTTCCCCTGTGGTGCGGACCAGTGCGTGCGGTCGGCGACCGCAGGATCGCAGGTTCACGCGCGCGCATTGAATCCGTGCTTAATTTTCCCCGAACCGCCGGCGCACGCGCTGAACCGTTCAGCCTGCCGCCGCTGCGCTAGCATGCGGCGATGCCCGATTCCGCCACCCTGCCCGACTTCGCCGACGTGCTGGCCGCCGCGGCGCGCATCGCGCCGCACGCCCATGCAACGCCGGTGCTGTCATCGCATGCGATCGACGCGGCCTGCGGCGCGCGCATCACCTTCAAGGCCGAACACCTGCAGCGTGCCGGCGCGTTCAAGTTCCGCGGCGCCTGCAACGCCGTCTGGTCGCTGGACGATGCACACGCACCACGCGGCGTGGTCACGCACTCCTCGGGCAACCACGGCGCCGCACTGGCGCTGGCGGCGCGCAGCCGCGGCATCCCCTGCCATGTCGTGGTGCCCGACGGCGCGGTGCGCGCCAAGCTGGCCGCGATCGAAGCCTATGGCGCCCGCCTGCACCGGTGCGCGCCGACCATCGCCGCGCGGGAGGCGGAATGCGCGCGGGTGCAGGCGGACACCGGCGCCGGACTGGTCCATCCCTACGCCGATGCGCGCGTGATCGCCGGGCAGGGCACCGCCGCGCTGGAACTGCTGACCGCGCAACCGGACCTGGACGTGCTGGTGGTCCCGGTGGGCGGGGGCGGGCTGGCCTCCGGCACCGCGCTGGCGGTGCGTGCCCTGGCCCCGCGCTGCCGCCTGGTGCTGGCGGAACCCGCCGGCGCGGCGGACACCGCGCGATCGCTGGCGGCGGGCGCGCTGGACCACGACATGGTCCCCGACACGGTGTGCGACGGCCTGCGCGGCACCCTGGGCGAAATCAACTTCCGGCTGCTGCGCCAGGCCGGCGCGGAGGTCTTCACCCTGGACGACAGCGCCACGGTGGCCGCGATGCGCCTGCTGTGGACGCGTTGCAAGCAGCTGGTCGAACCGTCCTCGGCGATCGCGCTGGCGGCGGTGCTGGCGCGGCCGGGTGAGTTCGCCGGCAAACGCGTGGGCATCGTGCTGTCCGGCGGCAACGTGGACCTGGACGGCCTGCCCGACCTGTTCGCCCACGCCGCGCAGGCGCCTGCCTAGGGATACGGGGCATCCGCCCCTCGACGCGCGCCGACCGGACAGGCAACCCTCAACCGCGGCGCCGGATCGGCACCCGCGATACCGGCACCGCCGCCGTCTCCACCCCGCCCTCGCGCAGCGGCGTCCCGGCGGGCGGCGCCCAGGCCATCGCCGTGATGGTTTCCCAGGTGGCCGGCAGGCCGCGCGCATCGCGATGGCGCTCGTACGCCGATGCCGCGGCAGCGAAGCGCGCGCGCCCGGTCAGGGTCTGCCGCCGCGCGCTCAAGGCGTTGGTCGCACCGATCGCGCGCAATTCGCGCATCAGCGCCGGCAGGTCCGGGTAGTGCGTGGCCTCCTCCTCGCGGTCCAGCACCGGCTGGTGGAACCCGGCGCGCACCAGCGCATCGCCGAAGCCGGCGATGTCGGCGAACAGGCTGACGTGCGGTGCATCGTCGGCCTGCGCGAACGCGTCGCGCAGTTCCCACAGCGTGCCGGGGCCGAAGGTGGAGACCAGCAGCAGGCCATGCGGCCGGAGCACCCGGCGGAAGCCCGCGAACAGCGCGTCCAGGTCGTCCACCCACTGCACGCAGAGGTTGGAGAACAGCACGTCGACCGAGGCCTCGGCCAGCGGCAGCGCGCGAACGTCCGCGCACACCTGCGCCGGCTTGCGCGCGAAGGGATTCGACAGCCAGCCGCCACGCCGCGACGCCACGCGCGCCTGGCGCAGCATCGGCAGCGCGAGGTCGAGTCCGACCACCTCCGCCTTCGGCCAGCGCTGTTGCATGGCGATGCTGGCGCGCCCGGTGCCGCAGCCGAGGTCGAGCACGCGCGCCGGCGCGGTGCGCTGCAGGGCCGGATCGTCCAGGTAGTCCAGCGACTCCAGCAGCCGCGCCTCCACCGCATGCTGCAGCTGCGCGGCGGCGTCGTAACCGCCGGCCGATCGCGAGAACGCGCGCCGCACGTGCCTGGTGTCGAACAACGGCGCGTCCATCAGGCGACGCCTCCCGCAACCGCTGGCGGCCTGCGAGGCGTGGACATGACGCCCAGCAGCGCTTCCGCGACGGCATCGGCATGGGTGAGGAAGGGTGCATGCCCCGCATGCTCCACCTGCACGAAGCGCGCGCCGGGCGCCAGCAGCGCGGCGGCGCGCATCGCCCGCGGATCGACCAGGCGGTCGCGCCGGCCGCCGATCCACACACTGGGCATGCGCAACAGCGGCAATGCCGCCCGCAGGTCGGTTTCCTCGAGCAGGCGCAAGCCTTCCGCCAGCACCCGCGGCGACGGCGCGCCATGCACCAGCACCGCCTCGCGCAGCATCCGCAGTTCCTCGCGCATGTGGTCGGACCCGAACGCTTCCAGCGCGAGGAAGCGCTCGATCGTGCCGCGCCAGTCCTCCCCCAGGCCCTCGGCGAAGCCGCGGAACACGTCGACCGGCATGCCATGCGGCCAGTCGTCGGCCACCACGAACGTCGGCGTGGCGCACAGCATCGCCAGCGCGGGAATGCGCGCAGGGTGCGTGGCAGCCGCCTGCAGGGCAATCAGCCCGCCCAGCGACCAGCCGCACCACGGCGCCTCCGGCACTGCCTCCAGCACCGCCTGCGCGCACGCCTCGAGCGCCAGTGGCACGCCGCAGTCGCGGCTGCGGCCATGCCCCGGCAGGTCCACGACATGCAGCGTGCGGCGCGCGCGCAGCGCCTCCACCAGTGGCGCGAAGATGCCGCCGTGCATGGCCCAGCCGTGCAGCAGCACCAGCGGCGGGCCGCTGCCCACCACCTCCACGTGCAGCCTCATGCCGCCACCGCGTCGCGGGCGCGCGCCAGCGCGTCCAGCAGCCCGTCGACCTGTGCATCCCCGTGCGCCGCGCTCAGCGTGATCCGCAAGCGCGCGCTGCCGTCCGGCACCGTGGGCGGCCGGATCGCCACGACCCAGTAGCCCTGCCGCTCCAGCGCCGCGGCGAGCGCCAGCGCATCTGCGTCGCTGCCGACGCGCAGGGGCTGGATCGCGGTGGCCGACGGCATCAGGTCCAGCCCGCGCGCGCGCGCGCCCGCCCTGAGCCGCGCGATGTTGGCGTGCAACCGTTCCCGGATGTCGTCGCCCGCGCGCGCAACGCGGACCGCCGCGCGGGTGGCCGCGGCCTGGGCCGGCGGCAGGGCGGTGGTGTAGATGTACGGGCGCGCGGTCTCGGCCAGGTGCCCGACCAGCTCGGCATCGCCGACCACCGCGGCGCCGAAGCCGCCGAGCGCCTTGCCGAAGGTGACCAGGCGCAGCGGCACGTCGGCCGATCCCAGTCCGGCGGCATCGACGCTGCCGCGCCCGGCCTCCCCCAGCACGCCGACGCCGTGCGCATCATCGATGTACAGCGTGGCCTGGTGCGCGCGGGCGACCTGCGCCAGCTCGCGCAACGGCGCGACGTCGCCATCCATCGAGAACACCCCGTCGCTGGCCAGCAGCGCCGCGCCGTCCGGATGCGCGTCCAGCTGGCGCGCGGCGCCGGCGGCATCGTTGTGCGGATAGCGCCGCAGCGCGCAGCCGGCCAGGCGCGCGCCATCGATCAGGGAGGCGTGGTTGAGCTTGTCCTGCACGCACGCGTCGCCCGCGCCCAGCAGCGCCTGCACGACGGCCAGGTTGGCCAGGTAGCCGCTGCCGAACAGCAGCGCGCGCGGCGCCTGCAGCCAGTCGGCCAGCTCCGCTTCGAGCGCGGCATGCTGGGCGCCGTGGCCGCCGACGAGGTGCGATGCACCGGCGCCCGCGCCGTCCGCGGCGCCCTCGCGCAGGGCGGCCAGCACGCGCGGGTCCCGGGCCAGGCCCAGGTAGTCGTTGCTGCAGAAATCCACCAGGTCGCGGCCGTCCACCCGGCACTGCACGCCGTCGCGCAGCGCAACCGTGCGCGTGCAGCGGCGCCGGTGCGCGGCCTCGCGCTGCGCGCGCGCGGCGGCGGCGCGTGCATGCAGGGACTCGCGCGGCATCGTTTACGCCGCTTCGGTGATGCCGGCGTGGACCGTCCCGGAGCACGCGTCGATGCCGTCGTCCGGCACGGACTCCACCTGCATGGGGCGCAGGCCAAGCCGCGCGAACAACGCCCGGTCGCGCTCGGTGTCCGGGTTGCCGGTGGTCAGCAGCTTCTCGCCATGGAAGATGGAATTGGCCCCGGCGGCGAAGCACAGCGCCTGCAGTTCGTCGCTCATCGATTCGCGCCCGGCGGACAGGCGCACCATCGAGGCGGGCATCAGGATCCGGGCCACGGCGATGCTGCGCACGAACTCGAACGGATCCAGTTCGACCGTGCCATGCAGCGGCGTGCCTTCCACCTGCACCAGGCGGTTGATCGGCACCGAATCCGGATGCGCCGGCAGGTTGGCCAGGGTGCGCAGCAGGCCGGCGCGCTGGCGTCGCGATTCGCCCATCCCCACGATCCCGCCGCAGCAGGTCTTCATGCCGGCATCGCGCACGTGCGCAAGCGTGTCGAAGCGGTCCTGCATCTCCCGGGTATGGATGATGTCGCCGTAGAACTCGGGGTCGGTGTCGATGTTGTGGTTGTAGTAGTCCAGGCCGGCGTCCTTCAGCGCCCTCGCCTGGGTACCGCTCAGCATGCCGAGGGTGGCGCAGGTCTCGAGGCCCAGCGCCTTCACCTCGCGGATCATCGCGGCGACCTTGGGCACGTCGCGATCCTTGGGCGAGCGCCAGGCCGCGCCCATGCAGAAGCGCGAGGCGCCCGCGGCCTTGGCCTGCCTGGCCTTCTCGACCACGGACTCGGTGCTCATCAGCTTGGTCGCATCGACCCCCGTGTGGTAGCGCGCCGCCTGCGGGCAATAGCCGCAGTCCTCGGGGCAGCCGCCGGTCTTGACCGACAACAGGGTGGAGACCTGCACCTCGGCCGGATCGAAATGCTGGCGGTGCGCGCTGGCGGCGCGGTGCAGCAGCTCGGTGAGCGGCAGGTCGAACAGCGCCTCCACCTCGGCGCGCGACCAGTCGTGGCGGATCGGGAAGGCGTTGGCGGGCGGAGCACTGAGGGCTGGCATGGGGATTCCCCGACGGACGCGCGGCAGCAAGGCGGGCAGTCTGGTTGGCATGGCCGACACCGTCAACCAAAGCATCGCGAAACGCGTTGACGGCCGCCCGGCCGCCGCGGTTCCCTGGCTCTTTCCCTTGCGCTGCGTGGTCTGCGGCGAACGCGGCGGCGGCCGCGACCTGTG
>CBFGMM010000008.1:0-35212 GCA_965649855.1 uncultured Thermomonas sp.
CGCGCGGTTGTAGCCGGCGCGCAGCTTCAGGCGGTTGTCCCACATGTCGGCGCCGAAGCCCAGCTTGTAGGTATCAACGCCACCGGAGGTGGAGTAGTCCGAATAGCGGTAGCCCAGTTCCGCGCTGAAGCGGTTCAGGAAGCCCGCGTCGACGATGATCGGCATGTTCGCCTCGGCGAACAGCTCCTTCACCGAGAAGCCGTTGTTGATCTGCGGGTTGTTGCTGCCCGAACCCGCGAAGTTGCCGGCCGCGAAGTTGGTGTCGGCCACGTACGAGTAGCGCTCGCTGCGCCACTCGTAACCGGTCACCAGGCTCACCGGCTCGCCGTTCGCCCAGGGGAACGCCATGCCCAGGTCGCCGGTGATGTAGGCGGTGAACACCTTCATCGAGGTGGTCCAGTCCTGCTGGCTCACGCCCTGCAGCGCCTGCGCCTGTTCGGTGGTCTGGGTGTCGTTGAACACGGTGTAAGGGACGCAACCCGAGAACGAGCCGGCCGGGCAGCCCAGCAGCGCGTCGCGGATGCGCGAGGTCAGGAAGTCGTTGAAGCCGGTGGAGCTGGTGGTGGTGCGGCCGTAGGTGAAGCTGGCGTCGTACGACCAGTTGTCGTTGATCGCGCCGGCCACGCCCGAGGTGAGGCTGTAGTTCATCGCCTCGTTCTCGTAGTAGCGCGGGCCGCCCTCGGTGTTGCGCTTGGCGACCAGGATGGTCAGGTCGTCGGTCTGCGGGATGCCGAGGTCGGCGCACAGGCTGCCGATCGGGGCGAACTGGCAGTTCACCTCGATGTCGGTGAAGAACGCGCCCGACGGGGCGATCTGCACCGGGCTGCGGCGGCTGACGAACATCGCCTGGATGTACGGCTGCACGTGCTCGTTCAGCTCGTACTTGATGCTGGTGCCGGCGGTGAAGCGGGTATCCGGGCGCTGGTAGTAGTTGATCGGCGCGAAGTTGTAGATGTTCGGCGCGCTGAAGCCGAAGTTGGTCCAGCGACCGGTGGCGTTGCGCGCCACGTAGCCACCGAAGCCGCTGCTGCCGTAGATGTAGAAGTTCGCCGGGTCCGCGGTGGGCGAGCCGCCGCAGGCGGTGCCCGCTGCGTTCAGGGCGCACGACGAGTAGTCGCGCTCGCCCTGGAACAGCGCATCGTTCTTGCGCCAGGTGGCCCAGGCGACCGCGTGGCCGCCCTCGCCGAAGGCGCCGCCGATGGCCAGGTCGATGTTCTTGGAGATGCCGCTGAACCCGGAGTTGCCCTCGGGGTAGTCGTAATTGCGCGCATCCATCAGGCCCTGGATGTACGAATTGTCGTTCTTGTGCTGGTAGGCGGAGTAGCCCACGTTGACGTTCACGCCCTCGAACTCGTCGTCGAGGATGAAGTTCACCACGCCGGCGATCGCGTCGGAGCCGTACACCGCGGAGGCGCCGCCGGTCAGCAGGTCCACGCGCTGGATCAGCGCGGTCGGGATGATGCTGATGTCGGCGGTCTCGGCCAGGCCCTTCGGGATGCGGCGGCCGTTGACCAGGGTGAGGGTGCGCTGCGGGCCGATGCCGCGCAGGTCGATCTGCGAGTAACCGGTGGACGGGTTGTTCGCGAAGTTGTCGAAGATCGGGGACATCTGCGGGAACTGGTTGACCAGGTCCTCGGCGATGGTCGCGCCGGCGAAGCGGAACTCCTCGGCGTTGATCTCGGTGACCGGGCTGGCCGCGGTCATGTTCTGCGACTTGATGCGGGTACCGGTGACGGTAACGGTGTCGAGCTGGGTCGCCTCTTGATCGGTCTGCTGGGCCTCCTGCGCGAACGCGATGCCGGTGCCGGCCAGCGACAGGGCGCCGACCGCGAGCGAATAGGCGATCGCATTGCGCAGCTTGTTTCTCTTGAGTGTCATGTAGCTCTCTCCAAAAGGGACCGGAAGATTTCCGTTGGGCACCCCGCGCCACTGGCCAAACGCGCCGTGAAGACGAGGTTGAACCGATGGTAACCGGCTTTCGGAGGAAATTAAAGTGTTGTTAACATTTCGCGCCGGGCGTGTGAAGGCGGCCCGGAAAGCGAGGCAGGACGGACTACAGGTCCTGCTGGTAGCGCACGTACGGCACCGTGCCTTCGTCGTCCTTGCTGGTGGACGAGAAGGGATTGCGGCCGCTGGTGACCACGTTGTCGGCGCCCACGCTGAGCTGTCCGCTCCAGGGCGTGCGCCAGGTCAGGCCGAGGCCCAGGCCCTTCCACACGCTGCTCTCGCCGGGGACATTCACCACCCGGCCCACCACGTTCGCGCCGAACGCGCCCACCCCGCCGCCCAGGCTGAGGCTGCGGGTATTCCACTCATCGGCCAGCTGCGGCACGTCGGTGGCAGGCACCAGGCGCGCGCGCGCGACCGTCCCGCCCACGCTCACGAAGCCTTCCCGCCCGATGCTCTTCTCGGCGAACAGGGAGAAGTCGCTGGACACCACCTTGTTGTTGGCGGCCTGGGCGGGCGACAGCCAGGCCGGCAGTGCGCTCCGGCCGCTGACCACGGCCACGCCCACGCGTCCGCCGCTCCGGCTCACGCTGGCGCCGGCGCTGCCGTAGCGGCTGGTGCCGGTGTTCTTCGCGCCGTCCAGGGCCGCCAGCACGCAGTTGCTGGCCAGCTGGCCGATGGTGCTGGAAATGCCGTCGGGGCGGTCGCAGAGCAGGGCCAGCGAGTCGCCGCCCTGCAGGCCGTAGGTGGCCTCCAGGGTGGTGCTGCCGAACTTCCATCGCGCGCCGGCGCCGACGCCGGTGCTGGCGGGTTCCAGCAGCAGCACGGCTTCCAGCTTGCCGCTGTCCTTGTTGAGCACCGGCACCACGGCGGAATCGCGCTTGCCGGCCTTGGACTGCGCATGCACCGCACCGCTGGCGCAGGCCAGGGCGAGCAGGGCAGTAGCGAGGGCGGCGTGGCGGATGTTCATGCTGCGGACGATGGACCGAAGGTGCGGCCTGGAAGTTCCCGATACCCCGGCGGCCAAATCTAGGGGATTTATGGTTCTTTAACAATACCCGGCGTCTTGCGTCCGGCCGTGAAGACGGCTATTGCAGCCCCGGTGCGGGCGGCAGCTGGGCGGCCGACTGGCGGAAGAGCTCCTCCAGCCGCGAGGGACCGATGCGGTAGGACTCGCCGCAGAACTCGCAGCCGATCCGCGCCGCGCCATCGCCGGCTTCCACCGCCGCCGCCGCTTCTTGGGTGCCCAGCGACACCAGCATCGCCTCCACCCGTTCCAGCGAGCAGGAGCACGCGAAGCGCAGCGGACGGCTGGCGAGGGCCTCGGGGGCTTCTTCGTGGAACAGGCGATGGACCAGGGTGGCGGGCGGGGTCTCCAGCAATTCGCCCTCGTCCAGCGTGTCGAACAGCGCGCAGGCGCGGTTCCAGCCGTCCTCGTCCCCGCCATCGCCGGGCAGCTTCTGCAGCAGCAGGCCGGCGGCGCGCGCGTCGTCGCCGGCCAGCAGCAGGCGGGTGGGGAGTTGCTCGGACTGGCGGAAGTAGCCTTCGAAGGCCTCGTCCAGCGCATCCGCATCCAGCGCCACCAGGCCCTGGTAGCGCATGGGCTCGCGGCCGCCCTGGGCGGGGTTCTCGATGGTGATCGCGAGCAGCGCGTCGTCGCCCAGGGCGCGCAGGCCCGCGGGGGGCGGACCGGCCGCCTCGTCCAGCCGTGCCAGGCCGCGCAGGGTGCCGGCCGCGGTGCATTCGGCGAACAGCGTCCGCAGCGCGCCGCTGCCGCGCAGCTGGACCGAGAGGCGGCCATCCACCTTCGCATGCCCTGCGAACAGCGCGGCCGCCGCGGCCGACTGGCCCAGCCAGCGCGCCACCACCGGCGGGTACTCGCCGCGGCTGGCGATGGCCCGCCAGGTGTCGTCCAGCCGCACCGCCACGCCGCGCACGCCGGCGGTGGGCAGCAGGAAGCGCAGCAGCAGGTCTGGGGTATCGTTCGCGGCCTGGGTCATGGGCGATGGCGCCCGGACGGCGCGGTGCAGGGGAGTGGCGGTCGATATGGGGCGTGGGTGGATGCTTCGCAAGGCGAAGGACGCGTGAGCGGCAGGGCGCGGCGCTGGCGCGCGTGGCTGTGGAAGTTGCCGTTGGCGTTCGCGCTGCTCAGCGCGGGCCAGGTGCTGGCGCTGCGCTTCATCGACCCGCCGTTCTCGGCATTCATGGCCGCGCGCCAGCTGGACGCCGTGCTGGCCCGCGACTGGCAGTTCCGCATCGCCTACGACTGGCGCGACCGCGAGCGCATCTCCCCGCACCTGCCGCTGGCGCTGGTGGCGGCGGAGGACCAGAACTTCGGCCGCCACCGGGGATTCGACTTCCAGGCCATCGAGAAGGCGCAGGCGCACAACCAGCGCATGGTGGAACGCGCCGAACGCCGCGGCACCCCGGTGCGGCGCCTGCGCGGCGCCAGCACCATCAGCCAGCAGGTCGCGAAGAACCTGTTCCTCTGGCAGGGCGCCGGTCCCACGCGCTGGCTGCGCAAGGGGCTGGAGGCCTGGTACACGGTGTTGATCGAGGTGCTCTGGCCCAAGGCCCGGATCCTGGAGGTGTACGCGAACATCGCGGAGTTCGGCGACGGGGTGTACGGCGCGCAGGCCGCCGCGCGCACCTGGTTCCGCAAGGACGCCGCGCGCCTGACCCCGGCGGAGGCGGCGCGGCTGGCGGCGGTGCTGCCCAGCCCGAAGCGCTACAGCGTGCCGCGACCGGGACCGTACGTGCAGCGGCGCAGCCGGCAGATCGAGCGGCAGATGCGCGCGATCGGCGGCACCGGATACCTGCGCACCCTGGAATGAGCCGGCGGTGCGCCGGCTGGCATACCATCCGCTGATGGACGCCATCGCCCCCGAGGACCGCCGGCTGACCCTGGTGGTCGCCGCCTACAACGAGGCGGAGTCGCTGCCCGAGCTGCAACCGCGCATCGAGGACGCCCTGCACGCGATCGAGGCGGCGGGCCTGGAAGCCAGGGTGCTGTACGTGGACGACGGCAGCCGGGACGCCACCTGGGACGTGATGCAGGAACTGGCGGCGCGCGACGCGCGGGTGGAGCTGCTGCGGCTGTCGCGCAACTTCGGCAAGGAATCCGCCCTGACCGCGGGCCTGGACCATGTCGAGCGCGGCGCGGTGCTGATCCTCGACGCGGATGGACAGGATCCGCCGGAACTGGTGCCGCGCTTCATCGAGAAATGGCGGGAAGGCTTCGACGACGTGCACGGCACCCGCCTGGCGCGGGAGGGCGAAGGCTGGACCAAGCGCGCAACGGCGCACGCGTTCTACCGGGTGATCGGACGGCTCTCGAAGACCCCGATCCCGCGCGACACCGGCGATTTCCGCCTGCTGTCGCCGCGCGCGCTGGCCGCGCTGCGCCAGCTGCGCGAACGGCACCGCTTCATGAAGGGCCTGTTCGGCTGGGTGGGGTACAACCAGGTGGCGATCCCGTACCAGCGCGAGCCGCGCCTGGCCGGGCGCAGCAAGTTCAACTTCTGGAAGCTCTGGAACTTCGCGCTGGAGGGCATCACCAGCTTCACCACCGCGCCGTTGCGGGTGGCGACCTACCTGGGACTGGCGACCGCGTGCGTGGCCTTCGCGTACGGCGCATGGATCATTGCCAAGGCGCTGCTGTGGGGCGACGACGTGCAGGGCTGGCCGACGATGATGTCGGTGATCCTGTTCCTGGGCGGCATCCAGCTGATCGCGCTGGGCCTGATCGGCGAATACCTGGGCCGGCTGTACGAGGAATCCAAGCAGCGGCCGCTGTACCTGGTGGACAGCTGGCGGCCCGCGGGGGGAAGATCGACTGCGGACGCTCGCGCGCCGCAAGGAGGACGCCATGCGCACGGTACGGCAGTTGCTGGGGGCGAAATCGCCTGAGGTGTTCCGGATCGGCCCGGATGCGCCGGTGATCGACGCGATCCGGCTGATGGCGGAGCGCCACGTGGGCGCGTTGCTGGTGATGGAAGGCGCGTCGCTGGCCGGCATCGTTTCCGAGCGCGACTACGCGCGCAAGGTGGTGCTGCTGGGTCGCTCCTCCCGCGACACCGCGGTGCGCGAGATCATGACCGCCGAGGTCATCAGCGTGCGCCCCGGCGACGACGTCGACCGCTGCATGCAGCTGGTCACCGACCATCGCATCCGCCACCTGCCGGTGCTGGAGGGCGGCCAGGTGGTCGGCGTGCTGTCGATCGGCGACCTGGTCAAGGCGGTGATCGAGGAACAGCGCCAGGAACTCGACCACCTGCAGCGCTACATCGCGTCCTGACCCGCCGGCCTGGCCGCGGTCAGCGGGTGGCGGCCGCCTGCCCGCAGTAGCGCGCGTCCTTGCCCTGGCCCAGGTCGGTGGTGGCCACCAGCGCGGCCGGCGCGGCGATGCTGGCGAGCACCGCGGCCCCGGCGGCGCGCAGGCCGATGCGGGCGTAGTCGGGGCGCAGGTCGGGGTTCTTGAACGTGCCTTCGATGTGCAGCGGCGAGCGCAGCGACAGCGGGCTGAAGGTCTTGGTGCGCGGCTTCACCGTCAGGTCCAGGCGCTCGTTGCGCAGGTCGATGGTGCCTTCCGCGTTGAGCCGCGTTTCGCTGGTGTCGAACACCATCGCGCGCGGGGTCATGATGCCGTTCCGGATGGCGAGGTCCGCATAGGCGCAGCGGATCGGGATCTGCTGGTCGCGGGTGAGCTTGATCTTGAGGATGCCGGCGAGGTCCAGCCCGGCGTACTCCATCAGCAGCTTGCTGATCTGGCCGCGGCCCATGCCGAAGTCCGCTTCGCCGCCCGCGTTGGCGGCCAGGCGGGCGATGGAGTTGCCGCTGCTGCGGATCGCCACGTCGCCGCCCACCTTGCCCACCGCGGTCTTGCCCAGCTGGACCGACTCGGGCATGAGCTTGGACAGGGTGAGGCCGCGCGCGCTGCCGGAGATGGTGTGGCGGATGGTGCGCTCGCGCGCGTCCATGCGGATGCTGGAGCGCACGTTGCCGTCGGCCACGCCGAAGTTCAGCGGATCGAGGGTCAGCACGCCGTCCCTGAGCGCCAGCGTCGCATCCATGTCGTCGACCGGGAGCTTGCGGGTCTCGATGCGCGCCGCGCGCAGGCGCACGTTGGCGTCCATCGCGCGCAGCTTGGACAGGTTCCACGGATCGTCGGGGAACAGCCGGGCGCTGGCCGCCTGCGCGGAGGCCTTGGCCGCCAGTTCCCGGTTGGTGGTCTCGCCGCGGCCCGCCTTCGGCGCCAGCCCGATGAAGCCGCCCAGGTCGTCCAGGTCCATGCGCCGGGAGCGCAGGTCCGCCCTCAGGTGCGGCCTGGCGGATCCGCCCGCGCTGACGTGGGCGTAGCCGGCCAGGTCGCTGTCGCCCACCGTCCCGCTGAAGCCGTCGTAGCGCCAGGTGCTGCGCACCGGCGAGTCGACGCTGCGGGTGAGCCGTCCCTTCAGCGCATAGGGCGGCGTGGGCGGCAATGCCACCCCGATCAGCGGGTACAGGTCGTCCATGTTGGCGCCGGACAGCGCCAGTTGCAGGTCGAAGTCGCGCAGGCGCAGCGGGTCCAGCAGGTTGCCGGTCGCATGGGCTCGGGTCGGGCCGGCGGCGGCGCGCAGGTCGATGCGGTAGGGGCGCTCGCTGTCGCGCAGCTCCAGCGGCGATTCCGCGGTGCCTTCCAGCGTGAACGCGTTCGCCTTCCAGGTGCCGCCGCCGGCCAGCGCGATCGGCGGTTCCGCATCGCCGGGGCCGCGCGGCCGGCTGGCCACGTCCAGGGCCACGTCGGTCTTGTTCGCCGGCTCGAAGAAGGTCAGGCGGCCGTCGGCGATGCGCACGTTGCGGAAGTGCACGCTGCTCTCGTCGCCGTCGCCGAACACCCAGTTGCCCGGCTGCCCGGCGTTGCGCTGGAAGTGCACCACCGGCGCGTCCAGCACGATGCGCGGGACGCGGAACTCGCCCCGCAGCAGCGGCCAGAAGCGCAGGTCGAATTCCAGCCGCCGGGTGGTGGCCATCTGCGGCTCGCGCGCCCAGGGCGCGTTGGCGAAGCGCAGCCCGTCGGCACGAATGGTCAGGGTGCGGCCGAGGTCGACGTCCAGGTCGCCGTCGATGTGGAAGGCGCGGCCGGTCTCGCGGGTGACCTTGCGCTCGATCGGTCCCTTGAACCAGTTCCAGTCCCACAGCAGGACCAGCACGACGATCGCGGCCAGCAACAGCCCCGCCGCGACGCGCCAGGGATGGCGGGCGAACGGCGGGCGGTCGGGTCGGTGGGCATCGGCGGCCATCGCGGCACGGTGGCCGCGGGGGGATCAATGTCCGGTGAAACGCGCGCCAAGGACTGAACGCGGGTTCACCCTGGCGGCGGTGTCATGCGTCCACGGCATGCGCGTGTTCGCGCGTGGCGAGGAATTCCACCCCCGGCGCGCGCTCCTGCGCCAGCTGCAGGTTGACCCGGGTCGGCGCCAGGTAGACCAGCTGCCCCGCCGCGTCCAGCGCCAGGTTCATCGCGTGCTTCTCGCGGAATTCCTCCAGCGTCCTGGGGTCGGCGCAGCGGATCCAGCGCGCGGTGGCCACGGCGACCGGCTCGAAGCCCGCCTCCACGCCGTACTCGTCCTTCAGGCGGTAGGCCACGACGTCGAACTGCAGCACGCCCACCGCGCCCAGGATCAGGTCGTTGCTCATCAGCGGCTTGAAGAACTGGGTCGCGCCTTCCTCGCTGAGCTGGGCCAGGCCCTTCTGCAGCTGCTTGAGCTTGAGCGGGTCGCGCAGGCGCGCGCGGCGGAACAGTTCCGGCGCGAAGTTGGGGATGCCGGTGAACGCCAGCGCCTCGCCCTCGGTGAAGGTGTCGCCGATCGAGATGGTGCCGTGGTTGTGGATGCCGATCACGTCGCCCGGGAACGCGGACTCCGCGATCTCGCGGTCGGAGGCCATGAAGGTCAGCGCGTTGGCCAGCTTGAGCTCCTTGCCGGTGCGCGGATGGAACGCCTTCATGCCGGCCTGGAACTTGCCCGAACACACCCGCATGAAGGCCACCCGGTCGCGGTGCATGGGGTCCATGTTGGCCTGGATCTTGAACACGAACCCGGTCAGCCGGGGCTCGGCCGCCTCGACCAGGCGCGTGGTGGTCGCGCGGGCCTGCGGCGACGGCGCATGCTCGACGAAGAAATCCAGCAGCGGCTGCACCCCGAAGTTGTTGACGCCGGACCCGAAGAACACCGGCGACTGCCGGCCGGCCAGGTAGGCCTCGCGATCGAACGGATGCGAGGCGCCCTGCACCAGCTCCAGCTGGTCGCGCAGCTCGGCCAGCATGTCCGCCCCGATCCGCGCCTCCACGCCGGGCGCGTCCAGCGACGGGAAGATGGTCGAGTCCTGGCGGGTGAAGTTGCGTCCCGGCTCGTACAGGTGCACCTCGCCGGTGACCAGGTGCACCACGCCCTTCAGGCGCTGGCCCATGCCGATCGGCCAGGTCACCGGCGCGCACTGGATCCCGAGCACCGATTCGATCTCGTCCAGCAGCTCGATCGGGTCCTTGCCCTCGCGGTCCAGCTTGTTGACGAAGGTCATGATGGGCGTGTCGCGCAGCCGGCACACCTCCATCAGCTTGATCGTGCGTTCCTCCACGCCCTTGGCGACGTCGATCACCATCAACGCGCTGTCCACCGCGGTCAGCACGCGGTAGGTGTCCTCGCCGAAGTCGGCGTGGCCGGGGGTGTCCAGCAGGTTGACGATGCGGCCCTCGTACGGGAACTGCATCACCGAGGACGTCACCGAGATGCCGCGCTCCTTTTCCAGCGCCATCCAGTCGGAGGTGGCGTGGCGCGCCGCCTTGCGCCCCTTGACCGAGCCCGCCATCTGGATCGCGCCGCCGAACAGCAACAGCTTTTCGGTCAGCGTGGTCTTGCCGGCGTCGGGGTGCGAGATGATGGCGAAGGTGCGACGGCGCGCGGCTTCGAGGGAAACGTCGGTCTGGGCTGCGGACATGGCGGCGCCGCGCGGATCGCGCGCGATGTTGGCTGGGAGAGGGCGCGGAGTATACCGGCCGCGGCCCGTCACCTGCCGGGCGTGGCCACCCCGCGCATGCGGAACGGGATCGACAGCAGGCGCATGCCGCGGTTCACCTGCACCGCGAAGTGCAGGTGCGGCCCGGTCGTGAACCCGGTGTTGCCGGACAGCCCGATCTGCTGGCCCGCGCTGACCCGCTGGCCCACCCGCACCAGCGCCCCGTCCGCCTTCAGGTGCGCGTACAGGGCCATGGTCCCGTCGTCGTGCAGGATGCGCACGAAGTTGGCGCGGCCCCCAAAGCGCTCGCGCTTCAGTCCGGCCTTGCTGAAGTCCGATTCCACCTGCATGACCACGCCGCCGCGCGCGGCCAGCACGGGCGTGCCGATCTCGGCCGCGAAATCCAGCGCGTGGCGGTTCTGCTCGTCGCCGTGGCTGAACGCCCCGCCGAAGCCCTGGTCGATGCGGCTGCGCGCCTGGCGCAGGGGCAACAGGTATTCCACGTCCTGCGGGCGCGCGCCCGGATGCCCGGGGACGCTGGTCAGGCCGAGTTCGAAATTGCCATTGCGGCCCGGATCCTGCGTGCGCAGGCGCGCGACCAGGACCGAGCCGCGCGCCGGCACGGTGGCGCGCGCCGGCAGCGGCGGGTCGCCGGCCACGTTGCTGTGGCTGGCGAAGCGCAGCAACACCTCGATCGGCCCGGCCAGGCTGTTGTCGGCCCAGGCCAGGTATTCGCCATCGCCCGGCTCCACCCGCAGGCGCGCGATGGCGGACGGTTCCACCGCGACCGGGATGGTGCGGATGGTGCCGCGCGTGGCGCCCGGTGGTGGGCGGTCGCCGTAATGCACGCGGCCCTGCTTGTCCACCCAGCGGTACACCTGCCCCGCGGCGAAGGCGCCCAGGCTGAGCGAGGCCAGGCATGCGGCGAACAGCAGGACAAGCGCACGGGATCCCATGCGCGCAGTATGGGCGAACCGGGGCGGGTCCCGGGCGTGGCCAGGCCACCCGTAATCCCGATGTTCAGCGCCTGGGGTCGTCCGCGTCCGGTGTGCGCTGCTCCACGCCGAAGAAGGTCCCGATCGGCTGCGGGCGCTGGAACACGTAGCCCTGCGCGTAGTCCACGCCGATGCCGCGCAGGTGCTCCAGCTGGGCCTCGGTCTCGGCCTGCTCGGCCACCGCGCGCTTGCCCAGCACGTGGGCGATCTCGGTGATCGAGCGCACCACCGCCTCGGACAGGCCGCTGCCGGCGTCGCCGCGGATGCGGTCGAGGTCCCGCACGAAGCTGCCGTCGATCTTCAGGTAGTCCACGTCCAGGTCGCGCAGGTAGGCAAAGGAACAGAAGCCCGTGCCGAAATCGTCCAGCGCGAAACGGCAGCCCAGCTCCCGCAGGCGGCCGATGAAGCGCCGCGCCCGTGTCATGTCGCGGACCACGCTGGTCTCGGTGATCTCCAGGCAGATCTGCTGGGGCCGCAAGGGGCCGCGGCGCACGCGCGCGGCGAAGTAGTCGCAGAAGTCCTCGTCCACCAGGGTGGTGCCGCCGATGTTGAGGCCGCACTGGCGGACCTGGCTGGCTGCCTCGGGGTGCCGCTCCAGCCAGTCCAGGGTGGCGTCCAGCACGTGCCGGTCCAGGCGCGGGCCGATCCGGTAGCGCTCCGCCGCGGCGATCATCTCCGCGGGCGGGCGCAGGGTGCCCTCCGCGTCGACCCAGCGCAGCAGCACCTCGAACTCCGCCTGCAGCGGCCCGGGCGCGCGCAGGTCGACGATCGGCTGGCACCACAGCACGAAGCGCCGATGGTCCAGCGCCTCGCGCGCGGCCATCGCCGAATGCATGCTGCGGGTGCGGATGCGGATGTCGTCCGGGTTCGACGCGGAGGCGAATGAGCGGTTTCCGCCCAGCTCCTTGGCGGCGAAGCAGGCCGCATCCGCCTGCGACAGCAACTCGTCGAACGCCAGGTGCGGCGGCTGGCTGGTGGCCACCCCGACGCTGCCGGTGGTGCCCAGGTTCTGCCCCTGCCAGGCCACCCGCAGGTGCTCGATCGCGGTCAGCACCCGGCGCGCGCGGGTGCTGGCGGCGCGTTCGTCCAGCGCCGCGAGGACCGAGAATTCGTCGCCGCCCGTGCGCGCGATGAGCGCGTTCTCGCCGAACTCCTCGCGGAACACGTCGGCCACGCGACGGATCATTTCGTCGCCCGCCACGTGGCTGGCCGAATCGTTGACCACCTTGAAGTGGTCCAGGTCGGCGTAGAGCAGGGTCAGCGTGTCCTGGCTGGCAGCCAGCCGGCGGCGCGCCTGCTCCTCGAAGGTGTCGCGGTTGAGCAACCCGGTGAGGGTGTCGCGGGTGGCGCGCTGGTGCAGCGCGGCGGTGGTCTGCTGGTGTTCCTGGCGCGAGGCCTGCAGCAGGACCGGGATGATCGAGAACAGGACCAGCATCACCATCAGCAGGACGCTGTCGTGCAGGGTTTCCGGACGCTGGAAGCCGCCCACGCCCAGGCCCATCATCAGGCTGATCGCCAGGATCACCAGCGCGGTGGCCACCAGCGTCACCAGTGGCGGATAGCGCGTGGCGGACCAGAGCAGCAGGATCAGGGGCAGGCTGGCAAGCGCCAGCGGGTTCTGCGTGCCCATCTGGCCGATCACGTGGACGCCACCCAGCAAGGCGGCCAGCAGCAGCGCCCAGAACACGATCTCGCGCCGGACGGCGGGCTCCACGTGGGCATCGGGCTCGCGCAGCCCGCCGCCGATGACGTAGAGCACGGCCGGCGTCAGGCAGGCCATGCCCAGCAGGTCGCCCAGCGCCCACTGCAGTCCCGCCGCCAAGGCATCGGCGCGATCGATCATGTCGGCGTGGAGCATGCCCGACACCCCGATCAGCGCACTGGTCGCGGCGACCAGCAGGGCGCCGCGCAGCAGCAGGAACCCGTCCTTGGTGCGCAGGCGGATCACCAGGCGCTGCCGGCGCACATGCCACGCGCCGAGCAGCGTGGCCAGCGTGTTGCTGGCCAGCGAGAAAGGCAGGAATTCGGCCGGGACCGGCACCAGCAGCGAATGCAGCAGCAGCATCGCCAGCGGGATCACCGCCGCGTACCAGAGGCCGTGGCGCAGCACGAAGGCGTACCCGATGCCCGCCGCGGGCCAGAACAGGGTGATGTCGCCGGGGGTGCGCAGGAACAGGACGGCCATCACCGCCCCGGCGAAGTACAGACCGGCCAGCAGTGCCCCCCGTAGCACGCTCGCCAGTCCGGCTTGCATCTCCCGAGTCTAGCGGAATTCCCGCGCGGCGCGGCCCGCCCGGGTCAGCACTCGATGACGTTCACCGCCAGCCCGCCGCGGCTGGTTTCCTTGTACTTGTCCTGCATGTCGCGCCCGGTGTCGCGCATGGTCTTGATGACCTTGTCGAGCGAAACCTTGTGCTTGCCGTCGCCGCGCAGCGCCATCCGGCTCGCGTTGATCGCCTTCACCGCGCCCATCGCGTTGCGTTCGATGCACGGGATCTGCACCAGCCCGCCGATCGGGTCGCAGGTCAGGCCGAGGTTGTGCTCCATGCCGATCTCGGCGGCGTTCTCGATCTGTCCCGGGGTGCCGCCCAGCGCCGCGGTCAGGCCGGCGGCCGCCATCGAGCAGGCCACGCCCACCTCGCCCTGGCACCCCACCTCGGCGCCGGAGATGCTGGCGTTCTCCTTGTAGAGGATGCCCACCGCCGCGGCGGTCAGCAGGAAATCGAACACGCCCTGCTCGCTGGCGCCGGGGATGAAGCGGTCGTAGTAGTGCAGCACCGCCGGGATGATGCCGGCCGCGCCGTTGGTGGGCGCGGTGACCACCCGCCCGCCGGCGGCGTTTTCCTCGTTCACCGCCAGTGCGTACAGGTTGACCCAATCCAGCACGGTGAGCGGGTCGCGCATCGCCGCTTCCGGCTTGGCCGCCAGCTCCGCGTGCAGGCTCGGGGCTCGCCGGGCCACGTGCAGCCCGCCGGGCAGCACGCCGGACTGGCGGATGCCGCGCGCCACGCAATCCTGCATCGCCGACCACAACACCCGCAGGCCCTCCACGATCTCCGCCTCGCTGCGCCACGCGGTCTCGTTGCGGAACATCAGCGCGGCGATGCTCAGCCCGCTGCGTTCGCATTCGGCCAGCAGTTCGTCGCCGCTGTGGAACGGGTGCGCGACCTGCGTGGTGTCGGCCACGATGCGGTCTTCCGCGGCCTCGTCCTGGTTGACCACGAAGCCGCCGCCCACCGAGTAATAGTCGCGCGCGGCGATCTGCGCGCCCGCGGCATCGAACGCGATGAAGCGCATGCCGTTGGTGTGGAACGGCAGCTTCTGCCGCTTGTTCATGACGAGGTCGGTCTTCTCGTCGAAGCCGATCACGTGCGCGCCATGCAGGTTCAGCCGCTTGTCGGCGCGGATGCGCGCCAGCGCAGCGGGGATCAGGTCGGGGTCGATGCGGTCCGGCCAGTGCCCCTCCAGGCCCATCATCACCGCCTTGTCGGTGCCGTGGCCGCGCCCGGTCAGCGCCAGCGAGCCGAACACCTCGGCGCGCACGCGCGCGACCTCGTGCAGGCGACCGGCCTCCACCAGGTGGCGCTCGACGAAGCGTGCGGCGGCGCGCATCGGCCCCACCGTGTGCGAGGAGCTCGGGCCGATGCCGATCTTGTACAGGTCGAAGGTGGAGACGGCCATGGGCGATGCCGGGATGCGGGATCGCTATTCTAGGCCGCCCGGCCGACGGGCCACGAACGCGGCGCAAGGCGCATGTCCCTCACCCTGTACCAGCGCGACCATTGCCACCTCTGCGACCTGGCGCTGGAGGCGCTGGCGCGCGCGCGCGCGCCGGAGTTCGACAGCGTGTTCATCGATGGCGACGCTGCATTGGAGGCGCGCTACGGCCTGCGCGTGCCGGTGCTGCGCGACGAGCGTCGCGGCCTGGAGCTGGACTGGCCGTTCGCGCCGGACGCGCTGGATCGGCTGCTGGCGGGGTGAGGCGCGCGGGCGCGCTCAGCGTGCCGGCGTGAACACCACCCGCGTGCTGACCGCGATGGCGTCGGGAATCAGGTCGGTGTCCGCCCAGTCCCCGCCGCCGACGCCGAACTGCAGCCGGCGCACGCTGGCCTTGCCCGCCAGCACCGGCCGCGGGCCAGGCGTCCAGGTGAACTCCAGGGTCACCGGCCTGGCCACCCCGCGCAGGGTCAGGATGCCGTCGGCGGCGTACCGGTTGCCGCCCAGCGCGCGGACGCCGTTGGCTACGTAGGTCGCCTGCGGAAAGCGCGCGCTGGCGAAGAAGGCCGGGCCGAGCAGCTCGGCGTCGTAATCGGGGTTGGCGGTGGTGGCGCTCGCCAGCGGAATGACCACGCGCAGGCGCGCCTCGGCTGGTCGCGCCGGATCGAAGGACAGGGTGCTGCCGAACTGCGGGAAGCGGCCGCTGAACACCGCGCCCTGGTAGCTGCCGGCGAAGGCGAGGGTGGAGCCGGGTGCCTGCGCGTAGTCGGCCGCCCACGCCGACGGCGCAAGCGCGAGCAGCAGGCTGGCGAGCCAGTTATTCCGCATCGCGCGACTCCCCGGTGGCGGGCTTCAGCCAGCCGCGCGGCAACATGCGCGCCAGCGTGGCATCGCCGACGAACAGGTGGTGGTAGACCGCCGCCGCCGCGTGCAGCAACGCCAGCGATGCCAGCGCCCAGAACAGGAGTTCGTGGACATCTTCGGCGCGTTCGCGCAGGTCCTGGTCCTGGGCGGCGATCGCGGGGACCTCCGCCAGGCCGAACCATTGCAGCGGGAACCCCGCTGCCGAATTCAGCACCCAGCCGCTGAGCGGGATGGCCAGCAGCAAGGCATACAGCGCCCAGTGGGTGATTGTCGCGATGCGCGCCTGCCAGCGCGGCGTGCCCGCCACCGGCGCCGGCGCGCCGGCCAGCAGGCGCCAGCCCAGGCGCAGGGCAACGACCGCCAGCACGGTGATGCCGATCGACTTGTGCAGGGCATAGGTGGCCACCTTGTCCGGCCCGTTGGGCAGGTCGCCCATGGTCAGCCCCAGCCAGGCCATCGCCAGCACCAGCGCCACCACGATCCAGTGCAGCAGCTTGCTGGTGCCGCTCCATTCCCCGGGCGTGCCGGCGGACCGCGTGCGCTTCCGCGAAAGCTCGGTGTCGAATGGCATGCGGCGTACTCCGGTGCGCGGGACGTGGACCTTGCCGCGATTCTAGGCGCTGCCCGTGCGCGCCCGCCGCTTGCAAGCGCAACGCTCCGTTGCCAGCATGCGCCAGGGGGGGAGTGGCATGACGCGAAGGATTCGCATCGTCCTGGGGGTCTGGCTGGCCTGCGCCTGCGCGATTGCGGCGGCTGCGGTGCCGGAGCGGCCGCGTTTCCGGGTGGTCGGGCCGGCGCAGGGCTTGCCGTCCACCGAGATCAAGGCCCTGGCGCGCGACCGCGACGGCTACCTGTGGATCGCCACCGCGGATGGGCTGGCCAGGCACGACGGGGTGTCGATGCGGGTATGGCGGCACGACCCGGCCGATCCCGGGGGGTTGCCCGGCAACAACGTGCAGGCGTTGCTGGTGGATGCCGGCGACCGGGTGTGGGCGGCGGTCGAGGGCGGCGGGGTCAGCGTGCTGGACGCGGCGCGCAGCCGGTTCACCCACGTGCGCAGTGCCACCCATCCGCAACTGGGCAGCGACGACGTCTGGGCGATCGCCACGCAGGGCGACGCGGTGTGGCTGGGCACCTACGACGGCGGCTTGCACCGGGTCGGCGCCGATGGCGCGATCACCCGCTATACCCGCGACGACGGCCTGCCGTCGGACACCGTCCTGGCGCTCGTGGTGGACGCCTCCGGGCGGTTGTGGGTGGGCACCGATGCCGGGATTGCGCGCCAGCACGGGAGCGCCTTCCAGTCCGTGGTGCCGCCGGGCGCCGACGGGGCCCTGCTGGTCTATTCGCTGACCCGGCAGGGCGACGCGCTGTGGATCGGCACCGCGCAGGGCGTTTGGCGGCTGGACGGCCAGGCGTGGTCGCGGCCGGCTTGGTCGGCCATGTTCCAGCGACCCAACGCGGTGATGGCGATCGCCACCGACCGCGATGGCAGCCACTGGATCGCCAGCCAGCGCGGGCTCTGGCGGCAGCGCGGGGATGCGCCGCCGGAGCCGGTGCGGACCGGCGGACCCGACATCCCGCGTGGCTCATCCGCCATCCTGCTGCAGCCGGACGGGGCCCTGTGGGCGCCGGTGCCAGGCCTGGGCCTGGGCTTCCTGCGCTCGGACTGGCGCCAGCTGGCGCGTTTCAACGGCGCGGCGGACGGCCTGCACGGAGGCATGTACCGGGCCTTGGCCCCGGCGCGCGGCGGCGGCCTGTGGCTGGGCGGCTACAACGGGCGGATCGAGCGCCTGCACATGGACGGCAGCGTGCAGGCGCTTGACGAGGACAGCCTGGAGCGCCTGCGCACGATCAAGCCGTTCTCGCTGCTGGAGGACGCGGCAGGCCGGCTGTGGATCGGCCACCGCGCCGGCCTGCTGCGCATCGGCAGCGACGGCGCGATCGACGAGTGGACGCCGGAGGACGCGCTGGACCCTCCGCCCTCGGGGCAGGTCGACCACCTCCAGCTCGCCCCCGACGGGACGCTGTGGCTGGTGGCGCCCGGCGGCGGGGTGCAGCAGCGCGACACCGCCAGCGGCCGGGTCCTGCTGGACGTGCCCGCCGGGGATGCCGGCGGGCTGGGCAGCGCTGACCTCGAGACCCTGGCGATTTCGCCCCGGGGCGAGATCTGGGTCGCCGGCGCGGACGGCGTGCTGGCGCTGGATCGCGTCCATGCGCGCTTCCGCGGGGTGCCCGGGATGGGCGGGGAACGCGTCTACGCGCTCGCGTTCAGCGGCGACGACGCGGTCTGGCTGCAGCGGCAATCCGGGCTGGAACAGTATCGGCGCAGCGCCGGGCGCTGGACGCGGGCCGCGCGCGTCGGCAGCGCCGAAGGCATGCCGGCGGTGGGCGCGGCCGCGCTGCGGGTGGATCCGCGCGGGCGGGTCTGGGTCAGCACGCCGCGCGGCCTGTGGCGCTGGGATCCGCGCGCCCGCGTGCTGCGGCGCCATGGTGGCGTCGACGGGTCGGCCAGCCAGGAATACCTGGACCGCGCGATGGCGCTGACACCGGATGGCGCGCTGGCCGCCGCCACCGCGGATGGGGGGCTGCTGCTGGTGGATGCCTCGGCGGCGGCGCCCGCGGCATCGCGGCCGGTCCTGCGCATCGATCGCTTCTCCGCACGCCGCGACGGACGCTGGGAAGACCTGCCGCTGCTCGGCTCCACCGCGCTGGCGCGGCGGGATCGGGAGCTGCGCATCGGCGCGCACCTGCTGGCATTCGACGATCCGCTGGGGAGCCGTTACTGGGCGCGCCTGGACGGCTTCGACGACGGTTGGGTGGCGTTGGGGGCGGATGGCGAGCGCGTCTTCACCGGCCTGGCGCCGGGCGACTACCTGTTGCGGCTGCGCGGACGCGACGCCGCCGGCAACCTGGCGGAGGAACAGGCACTCGCGTTCCGCGTACCGCCCCCGTGGTGGCGCTCGGGCTGGGCCTGGTCGCTGTACCTGCTGGCGGGCGCCGGCCTGCTGGCGGGATTCGCGCGCGCCTACCGCATGCGCCTGAAGCGGCGGCACGCCTGGCAACTCGCGGAAGCCAAGCGCGCCATGGCGGAACAGGCATCCGAGGCCAAGTCGCGCTTCCTGGCCACGCTGGGCCACGAAGTGCGCACGCCGATGACCGGCGTGCTGGGCATGAGCGAGCTGCTGCTGGGCACCTCGCTGGATCCGCGCCAGCGCGGCCACGTGGACGCGATCCGGCGCGCCGGCGAGCACCTGCTGCGGCTCGTGAACGACGCCCTGGACCTGGCCCGCATCGAGGCCGGCAAGCTGGAGATGGCGAATGCGGACTTCGACCTGCGCGCGCTGCTGGACGAGGTGGCGGCCCTGATGGCGCCGGTCGCGGAGCGGCGGGGGCTGGCGTTCGTGGAGTCGGTCGACCCAGAAGCGCCCCGCCTGCTGCATGGCGACCGCACGCGGGTCGAGCAGATCCTGCTCAACCTGGTGGGCAATGCAGTGAAGTTCACCGAGCACGGGCACGTGGCGCTGGAGACCACGCGCCTGTCGCCGCACGGCGTGCGTTTCGTGGTCTCGGACACCGGGCCGGGGCTGAGCGCGGAGCAGCAGGCGCGGCTGTTCCGCCGCTTCGAGCAGGCCGAAGGCGCGCGCACCGCGGCGCGGCATGGCGGAAGCGGGCTGGGGCTGGCGATCTCGCAGGAACTGGCGATGGCGATGGGCGGGCGGGTCGCGCTCGAGAGCACGCCGGGGCAGGGCACCCGCTTCATCGTCGACCTGCCGCTGCCGGAGGGCAGCGGGCAGGCGCCGGCGCAGCCCCCGGCCGCGATCCCCGGCGGCGCGCAGTGGCGGCTGCTGCTGGTCGAGGACGAGCCCATCGTCGCCGAGACCATCGCCGGCCTGCTGCGCGCGCAGGGCCACACCGTGCGCCATGCCGCGCATGGCCTGGCCGCGCTGACGGAGGTGGCCACCGAACGGTTCGATGCCGCGCTGCTGGACCTGGACCTGCCGGGGATGGACGGGCTGGCGCTGGCCGGGATGCTGCGCGCGCAGGGCTTCGCGGCCCCGCTGCTCGCGGTGACCGCGCGTTCCGACGGCGGTGCCGAGGCGCAGGCGCGCGCCGCGGGCTTCGATGGCTTCCTGCGCAAGCCGGTCACCGGTGCGTTGCTGGCACAGGCGCTGGCCGCCCTGCCGATCGCGACCGACTGAGCGTTCAGTCCAGCGCGCGCCGGCAGTGCGCCTGCAGCCGGGCGCGGCCGGCCCGGTCCGTCCCATCCAGCACCTCGGAGCCCAGCACGCCACGCAAGGTCGCGTTGGCCTGCTGCGACGCCCGTGCGCTGTGCGCCCGCGTGAACTCCCCCGGCGCGGGTGCCGGCCCCGTCGGAAAGCGCAGGCGATCGGCGCGTTGCAGGCCATCGATGCGGAAGCAGGCCGCCACCAGGCTGGCGCGGGCCTCGTCCGCGTGGCGTTCGCCGGCGGCACCGCTGCCGCGCAATGCGTGCGACACCTCGTGCAGGCCGGTCGCCAGCGCATCGTCCAGGACCGCGCTGCGGCTGCGGGGTCGGTCCGGTACGGGGACCAGCAGGTCCACGACCAGGGACGCTGCCGCCGGATGCCGCGCCACGTGGCGCCGCGCACCGCGCTGCCCGACCAGGGTCAGCCGCAACTCCAGCGGGCGCGGCTCGTCCCGCGCCAGCCGTGACATCCAGTCCAGCGCGCGCTCGAGGTCGGGGTCCAGCAGCGCCGCCCCGGCTTTCCACTGTGCGGCCAGCACCGGCTCCGCCGCCAGGGTCACCCGCCAGCGCCCGCTGGCCAGCGTGCGGACCGTCTCGCGTGCCAGCGGCTCGCGTGCCACCGGCATCGCGCCGTTGACCTCGCTGGTGCTGATCAGCATCGGCGCCGCCCCCAGCCTGCGCTCGATCGACCAGCCATCGGGGGCGGGTCCGGGTGGCGCGGCGCAGGCCGCGCACAGCGTGGCGATCAGGACGGGCAGGGCGGCGCGCATGCCCCGCATTCAAGCGAGGCGACGCTGAATGCTCCCGGCATGGACCGCATCCACCAGCACGCCGACGTGGTCGGGATTCATGTCGGGCGACATGCCGTGGCCCAGGTTGAAGACATGCCCGTCCCGCGAGCCGCCGTTGCCGGCGGCATAGCTGTCCAGCACCGCCTGCACCTGCGCACGCACCGCGTCCGGGCTGCCGTACAGGATCGCGGGGTCGAGGTTGCCTTGCAGCGCCACCCGTCCCTGCGCGCGGCGCGCCGCATCCTCCAGGGTCACCGTCCAGTCCACGCCGATCGCATCGGCCCCGCTGGCGAACAGGTCGTCCAGGTGCGGCGCATTGCCCTTGCCGAACAGGATCAGCGGCACCTCGTCGGACTTCAGTTCATGGGCGATGCGCGCAAGGTAAGGCAGCGAGAATTCCCGGTACATCGCAGGGCCCAGGGTGCCGCCCCAGGTGTCAAACACCTGCAGGGCCTGCGCGCCGGCCGCGCGCTGCGCGGCCAGGTAGGCGATGACCGCATCGGTGACCGTGCCCAGCAGCGCGTGCATCGCCGCGGGCTCGTTCAAAGCCAGCGCCTTGACCCGGCCCCAGTCCTTGCTGCCGCCGCCTTCCACCATGTAGCAGGCCAGCGTCCACGGGCTGCCGGAAAAGCCGATCAGCGGCACGCTGCCATCCAGTGCGCGGCGGATCGTGCGCACCGCGTCCATCACGTAGCGCAACTCGGTTTCCATGTCCGGCACGGCGATGCGCCGGATGTCCGCCGGCGTGCGCAGGGGGCGCTCGAACTTCGGGCCTTCGCCCTCGACGAAATGCAGGCCCAGGCCCATCGCGTCCGGCACGGTGAGGATGTCGGAGAACAGGATCGCCGCATCCAGCGGGAACCGGCGCAGCGGCTGCAGGGTGACCTCGCAGGCGATGTCCGGGTTCTTGGCCATCGCCAGGAAGCTGCCGGCCGCCTTGCGGGTGGCGCGGTATTCGGGCAGGTAGCGGCCCGCCTGTCGCATCAGCCAGACGGGCGTGCGGTCCACGGGCTGGCGGCGCAGCGCGCGCAGGAAGCGGTCGTTGTTCGGGGTCACGGGAAGGTTCCGGTTAGCGGGGCGCGTCGGCGCCCTGGACGAACATCAGCTGGAAGCCGCGCCTGAGCTGCGCGTCGCGGGCCGATTCAAGCGCGGCCAGCGCACTGGCCTGGTCGGCGTACTGTTCCTTGCGCAGGCTGCTGCGGCCGCCCATCTGGCCGGTTTCGCGCAGCAGGGTCCACCCCCCCAGCAGGTCGGGCTGGAGTTGCAGCTGGACGAAGCGCGGGGCCTCGCGTCCGTCGGGGCGTTGTTGCAGCAGCAGGCGCATGGGCGCGCATTGTACGGCGGGCTAGGCGGCCAGCACGTCCAGCACCGCCTGCTCCGGCACCCCGGACACCAGGCGCGCGCACCCGGCCCGGTCCCACAGCACGAAGCGCAGGCCATCCGCCTGCGCCTTCTTGTCCAGCCGCATGCGCGCGAGCAGTGCACGCGGGTCCAGCCCGGCCGGCAGCGCCACCGGCAGCCCCAGGCGTTCCAGCAGCGCGCTCAGCCGGCGGGCATCCGCGTCCGGCGCCATGCCCAGCGCCGTCGACAGGCGCGCGGCCAGCACCATGCCCACCGCCACCGCCTCGCCGTGGTTGAGGCCCTGGCCGTAGCCCTGTTCGGCCTCGATCGCATGCCCGAACGTATGGCCGAAGTTGAGCAGCGCGCGTTCGCCGCGTTCCAGCGGGTCGCGCGCCACGACCGCCGCCTTGTGGGTACAGCTTCGCGCGATCGCCTCCGCCAGCAGCGCGTCGTCGCCGTCCAGCAGCGCCGCGGCATGCGCGTCCAGCCAGTCGAGGAAGGGCGCGTCCATGATCGCGCCGTACTTGGCGACCTCGGCAAGGCCCGCCCGCAATTCGCGCGGGGGCAGGGTGCGCAATGCCGACGTGTCGGCGATGACCGCGCGCGGCGGATGGAACGCGCCCACCAGGTTCTTGCCCTGCGGGATGTCCACCGCGGTCTTGCCGCCCACCGAGGAATCGACCATGGCCAGCAGGGTGGTGGGCAGCTGCACCACGTCGATGCCGCGCATCCAGCACGCGGCGGCGAAGCCTGCGAGGTCGCCGACGACGCCACCGCCGAGGGCGAGCACGCAGGCATCGCGGGTGGCGCCCAGCCCGGCCAGGGCGTCGATCGTGGCGGTGAATCCCGCCAGCGTCTTGGCGGCCTCGCCGGCCTCCAGCACCTGCCGGGCGATGCGCAGGCCCGGCTGCGCCTGGCGCAGCGCGGCTTCGACCCGGGCGGCGTACAGGGGCGCCACGTGCGCGTCGGTGACCAGCAGGACCTGCCGGCCGCGCAGCGTGGATGCCAGCAACGCGCCATCGTCCAGCAGGCCCGCCCCGATCGTGATGCGGTACGGCGCCTGCCCGCCGACCTCCACGTCGCGACGGCTCACGCCGGCGCCGCCTGGGGCTGCAGTGCCGCGGACAGCGCGTCCACCGCGGAACCTGGCGAGTGCGCGGTGGTATCGAACACGACGTGGGCCACCTCGCGGTACAGGCCTTCCCGCCGTTCCTGCAGTTCGGCCAGGCGCCGTGCCGGATCCGGCGCACGCAGCAGCGGCCGCGCCGGGTCGCCGCCGATGCGCTGCAGCTGGCACCCCGGCGACACCTGCAGGTAGACCACGCGCGCCGCGTGGCGCATGGCGGCGCGATTGTCCGCGGCCAGCACGGCGCCGCCGCCGGTGGCGATCACCGCCGGGCTTCCCGCCAAGGCAGCGCGCAAGGCGGCAGACTCCAGCTGGCGGAAGGCGGCTTCGCCGCGGGTGGCGAAGATGTCCGCGACGGACGCGCCTTCCAGCGCCTCGATCCGCGCGTCCAGGTCGACGAACGGCAGCGTCAGCCGCGCCGCGAGGCCCGGGCCGATGCTGCTCTTGCCCGCGCCCATCGGGCCGACCAGGACGACGTGCTGCGGCGTGTGCATCGCCGCATCGTAGCAGCCGCGCAGCGGCCGGCTGCGCCCGCTTAACGCCGCCTGCGCGAGGCTGGTGCTTCCGCGCATGCGCAACCGCAGGAGCCGCACCATGGCCGTCGCCAAGATCATCGAACTCAATGCCTCGTCGCCCACCAGCATGGAGGACGCGGTCAAGACCGGCCTGCGCAAGTGCGCCGAAACCGTCAACAACATCAAGGGTGCCTGGGTCAACGAGATCAAGGTGGTCACCGACGGCGACGGCAACGTGCAGGAATGGCGGGTCAACCTGCGGGTCACCTTCATCGTCAGCTGACCCGTGGTGCGGGCGGGCGCGCGGCGCGCCACAATGGGCGCATGCACCTGCCCGACGCCATCCTCGCCACCTTCCAGTCGCTGTTCGACGCCGCGCAGGCCGCCGGCGAGCCCGACCGCACCGCGATGGCCCTGGCCACCGCGACCCCGGACGGGCAGCCTTCGCTGCGCACCGTCCTGCTGAAGGCGTTCGACGCGCGCGGCTTCGTGTTCTACACGCACATGGACGGGCGCAAGGGCCGCGAGTTGCTGGCCAACCCGCGCGCGGCGCTGCTGTTCCACTGGCCGCGGGTGCGCGACGGGGTCCAGGTGCGGATCGAGGGCGAGGTCGGCACGGTGGCCGACGCCGAGGCCGATGCCTATTTCGCGGGCCGCCCCCGCGGCAGCCAGCTGGGCGCGTGGGCGTCGCGGCAATCCGAGACGCTGGATGCGCGCGCCACCTTCGAGTCCCGCCTGGAACGGTTCGAACGGGAGTTCGAAGGCGGGCCGGTGCCGCGTCCGCCGCGCTGGACCGGCTTCCGCGTGGTGCCGGCGCGGGTGGAGTTCTGGTACGGCGCGCAGTACCGCCTGCACGAGCGCCACCTGCACGAACGCGGCACGGATGGCGCATGGACTCAGCGGATGCTGTATCCGTGAGCGTGGGCCCGCGGCGGATCGTCTGCCTGACCGAGGAACCGACGGAAGTCCTGTACGCGCTGGGCGAGCAGGACCGGATCGTGGGCATCAGCGGCTTCACCGTGCGCCCGCCCCGCGCGCGCCGGGAGAAGCCCAAGGTCAGCGCGTTCACCAGCGCCCGGATCGGCGAGATCCTAAAGCTGGAGCCGGATTTCGTGGTCGGGTTCTCCGACATCCAGGCCGACATCGCCGCCGAGCTGATCCGCGCCGGGGTGGAAGTGTGGATCAGCAACCACCGCAGCGTGGCCGGCATCCTCGACTACGTGCGGCGCCTGGGCGCGCTGGTCGGGGCCGCCGGGCGCGCGCTTGCCTACGCCGAGGAACTGCAGCGCGGGCTGGATGCCATCGCGCGCCAGGCCGCGTCGCTGCCGCAGCGCCCGCGCGTCTACTTCGAGGAGTGGGACGACCCGCCGATCACCGGGATCCGCTGGGTCGCCGAACTGGTGCGGATCGCGGGGGGCGACGACATCTTCCCGGAACGCGCGCTCGAGCCGCTGGCCCGCGGACGCATCCTGGAAGATGCGGGGGAAGTCGCGCGGCGCGCGCCCGACATCATCCTGGGCAGCTGGTGCGGCAAGAAATTCCGTCCGGAGAAGGTGGCCGCAAGGCCGGGGTGGAGCGCGATCCCGGCGGTGCGCAACGGCCAGCTGCACGAGATCAAGTCGCCGCTCATCCTGCAGCCCGGCCCGGCCGCGCTGACCGACGGCGTGGGCGAGATCGCGCGGATCGTGCGTGCGTGGGCGATGGCGCAGGACGCAAGCTGAACCGTCGCAGAACCTTCACCATGGCGCTGCCATAACGCGGCTTCCAGTGGAACCGACAAGGAGAAGTGGCATGGTGCGCAAGCTTTTGATGGTGCCGGCGATGTGCCTGGCGCTGGTGTTCTCGGGATTCACGGCGAACGTGCAGGCGGCGGTGATCAGCACGCAGCAGGCGATGTCGGCCGAAGCGCGCGCCGCCACCGAAGCCGGCGTGCGCGCGTCGCTGGCGCGGGACGACGTGCGCCAGGCGATGTTGAAGCTGGGCGCCGACCCGGCGCAGGTGGACGGCCGGATCGCCTCGCTCAGCGATGCCGAACTGATGCAGGTGCAGGGCGAGCTGGACCGCCTGCCCGCCGGCGGCGTGCTCGCGGTGGTCGGCCTGGTGTTCGTGGTGCTGCTGATCCTGGAGCTGACCGGGGTGATCGACATCTTCAAGCGCACTTGATCGCCGCACGCGGCATCCGGTGCTGCCGGGCGGCAAGCCTCGCGCTTGCCGCCCTGTTGCTGCTCCAGGGCTGCGCCCTGACGGCAGGGGTGCGCGGCCCGGCGCCCGAGGCCGTGCCGGATGCCCGGGTGGGGGGCGTCCCGTTCCATCCGCAGACGGCATACCAGTGCGGGCCGGCGGCGCTGGCCACCGTCCTGGGTGCGAGCGGCGTGCCCATCGCGCCCGAGACCCTGGCACCGCAGATGTACCTGCCGGGGCGCCAGGGATCGCTGCAGGTCGAATTGCTGGCGGCCGCGCGGCGGGCGGGGCGCATCCCCTACGTGGTCGACGCCACCCAGTACGCCCTGTGGGGCGAGCTGCGCGACGGGCGGCCGGTCCTGGTGCTGCAGAACCTGTGGGTGCGCAGCCTGCCGAAATGGCATTACGCGGTGCTGGTGGGCAGCGACCCGGGCCACGGCCGGGTGATCCTGAACAGTGGCGAACGCGAGGGCATGCGGATGCGCGCGCAGGCCTTCCTGCGCACCTGGGACTGGGGCGGGCGCTGGGCGATGGTCAGCCTGGTCCCGGGCCAGCTGCCGGCGACGGCCGATCCTGCGCGCTACCTGCTGGCGGTGGCCGACTTCGAGCGGGTGGCCGGCCTTGCCGCCGCCGCGCCGGCGTACCTCGCCGCCGCGCGTGCATGGCCTGCCGATCCGCGGCCGCACCTGGCCCTGGGCAACCATGCCTACGCCGCGCGGGACCTGGCGCAGGCCGCGCGCCATTACCGGGACGGCCTGCAGGTTGCGCCGTCGGACCCGGTGCTGGGCAACAACCTGGCCAGCGTCCTTGGCGAGTTGGGGTGCACGGCCGAGGCGCGCCTTGCGTTGGCGCAGGCGCGTGAGCAGCTGGCCGACGACAGTCCATGGGGCGCCGCGCTGGACGCCACCGAACGCGAGCTCGCGGCCGCGCCGCGCACGCGCGACGCCGCCTGCCGCGCGCTGCGCTGATCAGCGTCGCTGCAGCTCGGCGCCGAAGGACATCTGGGCACGCGCCCCGTCGCGCGTTGCCTCGACGCGGAACTGCACGCTGGCGGGCGGCGCGATGTCCACCACGCCCACGTAGTCGGTCAGCGCGCCGGTGCGGATCTGGCGCAGTTCCAGGGTGCGCGGCGCTTCGCCCAGTGGCGTAGCGGTCGCCTCGATCCTGAGATCCCCGGCGTCGAGCGCATCGCCCGCGGCGTCGCGCACGGTCACCAGCAGGAGCAGCCCAGACCGGTCGCTGGCGATCCCGTAGCTGCTCGCCACCGCGGGATTGAGGTCGGCCAGGGCGATGCCGGAGGCCTGCAGGGTGGCGTCGCCGAGCGAGGCGGTGGCAGTGCTGGCGACATGCGGCGCGGCCTCCCGGACCGGCTGGCCGCGATCGCAGGCGGCCAGGGCCAGGGTGAGCAGGATCAGGCAGGCGGTCGTGCGCATCGCGATACTCCTCAATCGTTGGCGGCGGACAATTCTGCGCCGCGTGCCCGTGCGGCATGCACGGCATCGGCGACCATCGCGCGCAGCCCGCGGGCCTCGAACACCTCCAGCGCAGCCTGCGTGGTGCCGTTCGGCGAGGTCACCCGGCGCCGCAGCTCGTCGGCCGGCACGCCGGTCTCGGTGAGCATGCGCGCCGCGCCGAGCACCGTCTGCAAGGCCAGCGCGCGTGCGGCGTCCGGCGCCAGGCCTTCCCGCGTACCGGCGTCGATCAACGCCTCGGCCAGCAGGAACACATAGGCCGGGCCGCTGCCGGACACGGCGGTCACCGCGTCCATCAGCGCCTCGTCGTCGATCCACACGGTGTCGCCGGCGGCGGCGAGCAATGCCTGCGCGAAGCGGCGACCAGCGTGGTCCACGCGGTGCGTGGCATGCAGCCCGGTGATGCCGGCACCGAGCAGCGCCGGCGTGTTCGGCATCGCGCGCACCACCGCGACGCCGCCCCCCAGCCAGCGCTCCAGCTGAGCGGTGGTGATGCCGGCGGCGATCGACACCACCAGTGGTCGCGCCGCCTGCGCCTGCGGCGCCAGCGCCGTGCACACCTCGCGCATCACCTGCGGCTTGGTTGCCAGCACCCAGGCGCCGGCCCCGTCGACGGCCTGCGCGCCGTCCGCGAACACCGCCACGCCGAAGTCGGCGTGCAGTGCCTCGCGCAGCGCGGGGACGGGCTCGGCGACCCGGATCCGGGCCGCATCGCCGCCACGCGCGACGAGCCCGCCGATCAGGCTGCGCGCCATGTTGCCGCCCCCGATGAAGGCGACCTGCTTGCCCATCGCCTGCCCTCCGCCGCCCTGCACCTGCGCATCATCGATCATTTCGTCGCCCTCTCGCCGAACAGCGCACTGCCGATGCGCACCATGGTCGCGCCTTCCTCGATGGCGGGCACGAAGTCCCCGCTCATGCCCATCGACAGGGTGTCGATGCCGGGGAAGTCGCGGCGCAGGTCGTCGAAGAGGGCGGACAGCGCCCGGAAGGCTTCACGGCGGCATGCCATGTCCCCGTGCGGACGCGGGATCGCCATCAGTCCGCGCAGGCGCAGGCGCGGCTGCGCAGCGACGGCGGCAGCCAGGGCGGGCGCCTCGGCCGGCCGGCACCCATGCTTGCCGGGCTCGTCATCGATGTTGACCTGGACCAGCACGTTCAACGGCCCGCGTTCCTCGGGCCGGTGCGCCGCCAGCGCGGCCACGAGCTTGGCGCGGTCGACGGTCTGCACCCAGTCGAATGCACGGGCCGCGTCGCGCGCCTTGTTCGACTGCAGGTGGCCGATCAGGTGCCATTCCAGGCCGAGCGCGCCCAGCGCCTCGATCTTGGGCAGCGCCTCCTGGACGTAGTTCTCGCCGAACGCGCGCTGCCCGGCGGATGCAAGCTCGGCGATCTCCGCGGCCGTGCGCGTCTTCGACACCGCCAGCAGGCGCGGACGTGGCCGGTCGGGGCGCGCCGCCGCGTTCTGGATGGCAAGCAGGATCCCGTCGTAGGCCTGGCGGTACCGGGTCATGGGTCGATTGTGGGGGACTGCGGGAGGCATATACTGCCCTCGGCCCCCTGTCTTGTGGCAGCGGGCTCAAGGGCGCTGCAGGGATGCTGCGCCCGCCGGGTCCCGCCGCCTGTGCGTCGGGGCGCCGGCACGCGGGGACGGGACCGTTCCGAAATGGGGCGGAACCGGGACCCGATGCGTCGCGACGGGGCGGGACTGCCCCGGTGCGGTTACGACGACTCGCGCGGCAGGGGAAGGGCCGCGCACACCGGGGAGTAGTGCCACCATGGATATCGCCGAACTGCTGGCGTTTTCGGTCAAGAACAAGGCGTCCGACCTGCACCTTTCGGCCGGGCTTCCACCGATGATCCGGGTCGACGGCGACGTGCGCCGGATCAACATCCCGGCCTTCGACCACAAGCAGGTGCACGCGCTGGTCTACGACATCATGTCGGACAAGCAGCGCCGCGACTACGAGGAGTTCCTCGAGGTCGACTTCAGTTTCGAGATCCCGGGCCTGGCGCGCTTCCGCGTCAACGCGTTCAACCAGAACCGCGGCGCCGGCGCGGTGTTCCGCACCATTCCCTCCGAAGTGCTGACGCTCGAGGACCTGGGCTGCCCGCGCATCTTCAAGGAGCTGATCGACCAGCCGCAGGGCCTGATCCTGGTCACCGGGCCCACCGGTTCCGGCAAGTCGACCACCCTGGCGGCGATGCTGGACCACATCAACAAGAGCGAATACGCGCACATCCTGTCGGTGGAAGACCCGATCGAGTTCGTGCACACCTCGCAGAAGTGCCTGATCAACCAGCGCGAGGTGCACCGCGACACCCACGGCTTCAACGAGGCGCTGCGCAGTGCGCTGCGCGAGGACCCGGACTACATCCTGGTCGGCGAGATGCGCGACATCGAGACCATCCGCCTGGCGCTGACCGCGGCCGAGACGGGCCACCTGGTGTTCGCCACCCTGCACACCAGTTCCGCGGCCAAGACCATCGACCGCATCATCGACGTGTTCCCCGCCGGCGAGAAGCCGATGGTGCGCTCGATGCTGTCCGAATCCCTGCGCGCGGTGATCAGCCAGGCCCTGCTGAAGAAGGTGGGCGGCGGGCGCACCGCGGCCTGGGAGATCATGGTCGGCACCCCCGCGATCCGCAACCTGATCCGCGAGGACAAGGTGGCGCAGATGTATTCCGCGATCCAGACCGGCCAGAACGTGGGCATGATGACCCTGGACCAGCACCTGCAGGACCTGGTCAAGCGCGGCATGATCGCGCGCCAGCAGGCCCGCGAGTACGCCAAGGACAAGCGCCTGTTCGAGTGACGGCGCGCCGTCGCGTCGTCCTTCCCGTCATCGCCACACGCTGCGCGGATCCCCCGTCCGCCAGGAGCCCGACATGAGCAGCATCGACTTCACCTCGTTCCTCAAGCTGATGGCGCACCAGAAGGCATCGGACCTGTTCATCACCGCGGGCATGCCGCCGTCGATGAAGGTGCACGGCAAGATCAGCCCGATCACCCAGAACCCGCTGACCCCGCAGCAGTCGCGCGACCTGGTGCTGAACGTGATGACGCCCCAGCAGCGCGAGGAGTTCGAGAAGACCCACGAATGCAACTTCGCGATCGGCGTGTCCGGGGTGGGCCGCTTCCGCGTGAGCTGCTTCTACCAGCGCAACCAGGTGGGCATGGTGCTGCGCCGGATCGAGACGCGCATCCCCACGGTGGAGGAGCTGAACCTGCCGCCGATCATCAAGACGCTGGCGATGACCAAGCGCGGCATCATCATCTTCGTGGGCGCCACCGGTACCGGCAAGTCCACGTCGCTGGCGGCCATGATCGGCTACCGCAACCAGAACACCACCGGCCACATCATCACGATCGAGGATCCGATCGAGTTCGTGCACAAGCACGAAGGCTGCATCATCACCCAGCGCGAAGTCGGCATCGACACCGACAGCTGGGAGAACGCGCTCAAGAACACCCTGCGCCAGGCGCCCGACGTGATCATGATCGGCGAGGTGCGCACGCGCGAGGGCATGGACCACGCGATCGCCTTCGCCGAAACGGGGCACCTGGTGCTGTGCACGCTGCACGCGAACAACGCCAACCAGGCGATGGACCGCATCATCAACTTCTTCACCGAGGACCGCCGCAACCAGCTGCTGATGGACCTCTCGCTCAACCTCAAGGGCGTGGTGGCGCAGCAGCTGATCCCGACGCCGGACGGCAAGGCGCGGCGCGTGGCGATGGAAATCCTGCTGGGCACGCCGCTGGTGCAGGACTACATCCGCGACGGCGAGATCCACAAGCTCAAGGACGTGATGAAGGAGTCCGTGCAGCTGGGCATGAAGACCTTCGACCAGAGCCTGTTCGAGCTGTACCAGGCCGGCGAGATCAGCTACGAGGACGCATTGCGTTTCGCCGACTCCACCAACGAGGTGCGCTTGCGGATCAAGCTCGCGCAGGGCGGCGACGCGGCCACGCTGGCGCAGGGACTCGACGGCGTGGAGATCGCGGAAGCCCGCTGACGCGGGCCCCGCGCCTTACGCGGCGACGCGCTGGCGGGTCTGCCTGGCGATCCGCTCCAGCATCGCGCGCGACAGGTCCTGGGTCTCCGCGCCGCGCTCCAGCCAGGGCCAGCGATAGGCGTTGCCGCACTGCACCGGATAGGCGGCCCGGAAGGCGCGCAGCCGTTCCTCTGCGGTCAGCGGGACGGGCGGGTTGTCGGTCGCCTTGAGGCCGCCGACGAATGACAGGTGCAGGAGGTTCATCGTGTGCGCTCCGTTGCGGTGGGGACTCATCCGTGCGTGTCGCGTTGCTGCATGCAAACGCTAGCCAGCGCGGTTTCGCAGGCGCGTGAAAATCCCGCGCATGGTTCAAGCTTCGTTTAGCGTGCGGGGGCGCGACGCCGGGGCTAGAATCGATCCATGACGTCCTCCTCGTCGCAACTCTCCAACCGCCTGCTGGTGGCGCTGCCCGCGCTGCACGACCCGCACTTCGCGCGTGGCGTGGCGCTTGTCTGCCAGCACGACGGCGACGGCGCGATGGGCGTGATGGTCAATCGCGCGTCGGAGTACACGCTGGGCGAGGTGCTGCAGCAGATGGGCATCGCCAGCGACGACGAGGCGTTGCAGGCGCGCGCCGTGCTGGCCGGCGGCCCGGTGCACCCGGAGCGCGGCTTCGTGGTGCACGACGGGGGCGACGGCTGGGATTCGACGCTCGCGGTGGGCGACGGGCTCTACCTCACCACGTCGCGCGACGTGCTGGAAGCGATGGCGCGCGGCGAGGGTCCGTCGCAGGCCGTGGTGGCGCTGGGATGCGCGGGCTGGGGCCCGGGCCAGCTGGAACAGGAACTGCTCGACGACAGCTGGTTGATCGTGCCCACCCAGCGCGACGTCGTCTTCGAACTGCCGCTGGAGCAGCGCTGGCAGGCCGCCGCGGGCAGCATCGGCGTGGACCTGGTGAACGTCGCGACCCACAGCGGCCACGCATGAGCAAGGCGGCGGCGGACGCGATCCGGCGCGACGGCACCGTGCTCGGCTTCGACGTCGGCGCGCGGCGGATCGGGGTCGCGGTGGGCAGCGCTTTCGGCGGTGGCGCGCGCGCGGTCGCCGTGGTGGACGTGCATGCCGGCGGTCCCGACTGGCCCCGCATCGACGCATTGCGCCGCGAGTGGTGCCCCGACGGCCTGGTCGTGGGCGACCCCATGACGCTGGACGGCGGCGACCAGCCGATCCGCACGTTCGCCCGCGCGTTCGCACGCGAGCTGCGGCAGCGGACCGGCCTGCCGGTGGTGATGGTGGACGAGCGCAATACCTCGCAGGAGGCGGCGGCGCGCTTCGCCGGCGAGCGTGCGGAAGGCCGGCGTCGGCGGCGCGATGCGGGGATGCTGGACGCGGTTGCCGCGGCGCTGATCGTCGAGCGGTGGCTGGCCGCGCCGGAGGATGCGGTCCCGCTGGCCTGACCGGAGAGGGCACGCGCATCCGGCGGAATTCGCAGACAATAGTCCGCCATGAGCGCATCGATCCACGCCCGACAAACGCAGGCCGACGGACGCCTGCGCCACCTCCTGACCCTCGACGGGATGCCGCGCGCCACGCTGGAGGGCTTGCTGGACCGCGCGCAGGCACTGCTGCCCCACGCCGCCGGTGGCACCGGCCTGCGCGGCACGCTGGCGGGCAGGGCGGTGTGCACGCTGTTCTTCGAACCCTCCACGCGCACCCGCTCCAGCTTCGCGCTGGCAGCGCAGCGGCTGGGCGCCGACCTGCTCGGCTTCGACGCATCCACCGCCTCGACCACCAAGGGCGAGGCCGACCTCGACACGCTCAAGACCCTGGAGGCGATGGGCGTGCACGCCTTCGTGGTGCGCCACAAGCGCGACGGCGCGGTGGCCGGGCTGGCCGCGGCGGCGAGCGCCGGCACCGCGCTGGTCAACGCGGGCGATGGCCGCAGCAACCACCCCACGCAGGGATTGCTGGACATGCTGACCCTGCGCCAGGCCTGGGGCGGCGACTTTTCCGGGCGCAAGGTCGCCATCGTGGGCGATGTCCTGCACTCGCGCGTCGCGCGCAGCGACCTGCATGCCCTGCGCGCGCTGGGTTGCGGCGAGATCCGGGTGTGCGGCCCGTCGGCCTTGCTGCCCGACGACGGCACGCTGCAGGGCTGCGTGGTGACCCATGACATGGACGCCGCGCTGGAGGGCGTGGACGCGGTCATGACCCTGCGCCTGCAGCGCGAGCGCATGGCCGAAGGCGCCGTGGAATCGCTGGAGGAGTACCACCGCTGCTACGGGCTGACCGCCCTGCGCCTGGCCCGCGCCGCGCCGGAGGCGATCGCCATGCATCCCGGCCCGATGAACCGCGGGGTGGAAATCAGCGACGAGGTGGCCGACGGACCGCGATCGCGGGTGCTGCAACAGGTGACCAACGGCGTGGCGGTGCGGATGGCGGTGCTGGAGGCGTTGCTGGCCTGAGCGCAGGGCGTCGCCGACGGTGAGGCAGGCTCAGCGCAACAGCACCACCGTCGCCAGCCCGAGGAAACTGAAGAAGCCCATCACGTCGGTGACCGCGGTGACCACGACCGTCCCGGCGACCGCCGGGTCGATGCGCATGCGCTTGAGCAGCAGGGGCACCAGGGTGCCGGCCAGCGCGGCGCTGCAGAAGTTGATCACCAGCGCGGCGGCGATCACCATCGAAAGCAGCGGATCGCGGAACCACGCCAGCGCGACCGCGCCGACCAGCACGCCGATCAGCAGGCCGTTGATCAGCGCGACCCGCAGCTCCTTCCACAGCAGGATCCCGGCATTGCTGGCGCCCACCTGGCCAAGCGCCAGGCCACGCACCATCAGCGTGAGCACCTGCACCGCCGCATTGCCGCCGATCCCGGCCACGATCGGCATCAGGACCGCCAGCGCTACTACCTGCTGGATGGTGCCCTCGAAGCGGCCGATCACGAACGCCGCCACGAAGGCGGTCAGCAGGTTCACCCCCAGCCACACCACGCGGCCGCGCACCGCGCGCCGGATCGGCGAGAACAGGTCCTCGTCCTCGTCCAGGCCGGCGGCGCCCAGCGCCTGGTGCTCGGCCTGCTCGCGGATGATGTCGACCACGTCGTCGATGGTGATGCGGCCCAGCAGCACGTTGCCGTCGTCCACCACCGGCGCGGACACCCAGTCGTGGTCGGAGAAGCGGCGCGCCACTTCGTCCGCCGACTCCTCCACCGCGATCGCCGGCTGTTCGTCGTCGATCAGCTGGTTGATCGGCGTGCCAGGTTCGTGGGTGACCAGCGCCTGCAGCGCGACGCGGCCGCGGTACTGGTGGCGCCGGCTGATCACGTACAGGTGGTCGGTGTGGTCCGGCAGTTCGCCGCGCAGGCGCAGGTAGCGCAGCACCACGTCGACCGTGGTGTCGGCGCGCACGGTGACGACGTCCGGGTTCATCAGGCGGCCGGCGGTGTCCTCGGGGTAGGACAGCACCTGTTCCAGGCGCTCGCGGTTCTCGCGGTCCATCGAGCGCAGGACTTCGTCGATGACCGCGTCAGGCAGGTCCTCGACGAGGTCCGCCAGGTCGTCGATGTCCAGGTCCTCGACCGCGGCGATGATCTCGTCCGGGTCCATGTCCGCGATCAGGCTCTCGCGCACCTCGTCGCCGACGTGCACCAGCACCTCGCCGTCGTCCTCCGGATCCACCAGGCCCCAGACCACGATGCGCTTCTCGGGCGGCAGCGACTCCAGCAGGTTGCCGATCTCGGCCGGCGCCAGGGTGTTGATCAGGCGGCGGACCGGGCCCAGGCGGCCGGAATCCAGCGCGTCCGACAGCAGCCGGAGCTGGCGCGCGGTCTTGTCGTGGCGGATGGCTTCGGCCATGGCACGCTTCCGGTCGGGGCGTCGTGCCGGGCGGCGCGACTGCAAGGGAGTGGCTGCCGCACCCTGCAGGCGCGACGGAATCAGCTGGTCATGGTGCGCGCATTATCACGCCGCGCACCGGCCGCCGCCAGCGCGCGTTCATGGCGCCCCGGCGTGCAGCTGCATCCAGCGCTCGATCCCCGCC
>CBFGMM010000009.1:0-32336 GCA_965649855.1 uncultured Thermomonas sp.
GGTTGAGCGCGTCCGCGTCGATCACCCGCGGCGCGTCGGCGCCCAGCACCACGTCCAACAGCATCCGTCCCCACCTGCCCTGACCCAGGCCCGGACCGACCGCCAGCACGCCGGCGCGCGCCAGCAGCGGCTCCAGCTCGCCAGCGGCCTCGATGCCATGCGCCATGGCTTCCGGCCGCCGCGCCAGCACCGCAGGCACGTGCGCCATGCGCGTGGCCACGCTGAGCAGGCCGGCACCGCAATGCAGCGCGGCATCGGCCGCCAGCAGCACCGCGCCACCGCTGCCGGCATCGCCGCCGATGCACAGCACGTGCCCGTTGCGGCCCTTGTGGGAATCGCGCGGGCGCAGGCCGAACACCCCGGGCAGCGCATCGGCGCGCCAGCCCCACGCTGCCGGCCCGGCAGCCTCGAACAGCGACGGCGGCAGGTCCAGGGTGGCCAGTTCCAGCGCACCCGCATGATCCAGCGCGGCGCCGGTGCGCAGCCCGGCGTGGCGGGCGATGAACTGCAGGGTGACGTCCGCCCGCACCGCCGCGCCTGGCGCCGCCCCGGTGGCGGCGAGGATGCCGCTGGGGACATCCAGCGCCAGCACGGGCGCCGGCGATGCGGTGATCGCCGCGATCACGCCCGCCACGTCTCCATGCGGCGCACCCGCCAGCCCGATCCCCAGCAGCGCGTCCACCACCAGGTCGGCATCGTCCAGCGCCGCGGCCTGCGTGCCCGCCTGCCCCCCCGCCGCGACGAACTCCGCGCAGGCGCGTCGCGCCAACGGCGTGCCAGGTTCCCGCACCTGCACCACGCGCACATCGCGACCCGCTTCCAGCGCATGCCGGGCCAGGACATGGCCATCGCCACCGTTGTTGCCGGACCCGCAGACGACCACGATCCGCCGCGCCTGCGGCCAATGGGCCAGCGCGCAGCGCCACCCCGCCTGTCCCGCGCGCTGCATGAGCGCGAATGCATCGCCATCCAGCAGCGCGGTGCCGCGGGCCTCCAGCAGCCGCAGGGCATCCGGGTGGTACAGCGGCAACGGGGCTTGCATCGGCGGATTCTAATCGGCGGATTCCAAGCGTGCCGGCGATGGCCGGCTCCTATACTGCGCCGATGCCGACGCCCTCGCCCGACCCCGCCGACCTGGCCGGCCGCATCCGGGCGCTGGCGCGCGCCGCGGGCTTCCAGCGCGTCGGCATCTCCGGCGTGGAACTGGGCGAGGACGCAGCGCATCTCGCGGACTGGCTGGCGCGCGGCCTGCACGGCTCGATGGGCTGGATGGAACGCCACGGCGAGAAGCGCGCGCGCCCCGCGGAGCTGGTGCCCGGCACGCTGCGGGTGGTTTCCGTGGGGCTCGACTACGGCCGGGACGAGGACGCCGCGTGGGCCAACCTGCGCGACGGCGAGCGCGCCTACGTGGCCCGCTACGCGCTGGGCCGCGACTACCACAAGCTGATGCGCCAGCGCCTGCAGACACTGGCGGACACGGTGGCAGAGGAGATCGGTCCGTTCGGCCACCGCGTGTTCGTGGATTCCGCGCCGGTGCTGGAGCGCGCGCTGGCGCGCAACGCCGGGCTGGGCTGGATCGGCAAGCACACCTGCCTGATCGACAGGGACGGCGGCAGCTGGTTCTTCCTCGGCGAGCTGTTCGTCGACATCGCGCTGCCGGTGGACCCGCCCGCCAGCGCGCATTGCGGCAGCTGCATGCGCTGCATCGAGGTCTGCCCGACCCGCGCGATCGTGGCGCCGCACCGGCTGGATGCGCGGCGCTGCATCAGCTACCTCACCATCGAGCACGAGGGCAGCATCGACGAGGCGCTGCGGCCGCTGATCGGCAACCGCATCTTCGGCTGCGACGACTGCCAGCTGGTATGCCCGTGGAACAAGTTCGCGCGCCGCACCGACGAGCCCGACTTCCGCGCCCGCAACGACCTGGACCGGGCGACGCTGGTGGAGTTGTTCGCCTGGGAGGAAGACGAGTTCCTGCGCCGCACCGAGGGCAGCGCGATCCGCCGCAGCGGGCACGAACGCTGGCTGCGCAACATCGCGGTGGCATTGGGCAATGCGCCGACCTCGCCCGCCGTGCTGGCGGCGCTGGAATCGCGCCGCGAGCACCCCTCGCCGGTCGTGCGCGAGCATGTGGGTTGGGCACTGGAGCAGCATTTGCATCGAGGAAGGACGGCTGCCCCCGGCTTGCACCGGGGCACGTCGTGAATACATCCATGTAGGTTCGTACTTGCGGCGTGTCCCGAACAGATCCGGGGCCAGCCGGCCTGTTCGCCGCCCTCAGCTCCGCGCGAACACCTCGCGCAACAACGCGCGCGTCACTGGATCGCCAGCCTCGCCATCGCCGCGCAGGGCCGGGAGCAGGCGGTTGGCCACCTGCTTGCCCAGCTCGACGCCGAACTGGTCGAAGGCGTTGATCTCCCACAGCACCGACTGCAGGTACACGCTGTGCTCGTACAGCGCGACCAGCATGCCCAGCGCGCGCGGTGTCAGCGCGTCGAGCAGCAACAGGGTGCTGGGCCGGTTGCCGGCGTAATGGCGGTGCGGGTCGTCGCTCGCCTGCCCGTTGGCCAGCGCCTCGGCCTGCGCCAGCAGGTTCGCCAGCAGCGCCGCGTGGTTGTCGGCGTGCGGATGATCGGGCTGCAGCACGCCGATGAAATCCGCCGGCACCACCTGCGTCCCCTGGTGCAGGGCCTGGAAGAAGCTGTGCTGGGTATCGGTGCCGGCGCCGCCCCACCAGACCGGCACCGTGTCCTGCGACACCGCGCTGCCGTCCAGGTGCACCGACTTGCCCAGGCTTTCCATCACCAGTTGCTGCAGGTAGGACGGCAGCAGCCGCAGCCGCTCGTCGTAGGGCAGCACCGACTTGGTCGCCGCATGCAGGGCATTGCGGTTCCACACCGCGGTCAGCGCGTGCCAGGCCGCCATGTTCTCGCGCGGGGCAGTGTCCGCCACGTGCGCGTCCATCATCGCCGCGCCGTCCAGCAGCTCGGTGAAGCGGTCCATGCCGATCGCCAGCGCGACCGGGAAGCCCACCGCCGACCACAGCGAATAGCGCCCGCCCACCCAGTCCCACATCGGCAGCGTGCGCTCGGCGGGGATCCCGAACGCCGCCACCCGCTCGCGGTTGCTGCTGACCGCATGCAGGCGCGAATCGTCGCCCAGCCAGTCGCGCACGATGGCGGCGTTGAGCAGGGTCTCCTGGGTGCCGAAGGTCTTGGAAATCACGATCGCCGCGGTGTGCGCGGGGTCCAGGCCGGCCAGCACGCGCTGCGCGGCGTTGCCGTCCACGTTCGACACGAAATGGACGCGCGGACGGGCGCCGTCGCCCGGCGCCGCCAGCGCATCCACGACCAGGCGCGGGCCCAGGTCGGAACCCCCGATCCCGATGCTGACCACGTCGCGCACGCCGCGCGCCGCGAGTTCGTCCACCAGCCGGCCCATGCGCGCCTGCGCATCCAGCGCCTGCGCGCGTGCCTCGCGTGCCGCCGGGGCGTCGGAACTGTCGCCGCGCAGCGCGGTGTGCAGCGCGCTGCGGCCCTCGGTGGGATTGACGATGGCGCCATCCAGCAGCCGCCGCATCGCCGCGGGCAGGTCGGCGCGGCCGGCGATCGCGAACAGGGCGTCCAGCGCGCCGCGATCGAAGCGCTGGCGCGCGAAGTTCGCGTACAGCGGGCCCAGGCGCAGGGCGAAGTCGGTGGCGCGTGCCGGGTCCGCCGCGATCAGCTCCGCCAGCGTGCTTCCGGCCAGCCGTTGCGCGTGCGCCTCCAGGCCGGCCAGCAGGTTCATGCGGCCTGTTGCGGCAGCGAACGGTTGGTGTGGGTCATGCGGTTGTCGCGGTCAACGTAGACCAGGGTGGGCTTGAAGCGCGCGGCCTCGGCCTCGTCGCAGTGGCCGTAGGCGCAGATGATCACCAGGTCGCCCGGCTGCGCCTTGTGCGCCGCCGCGCCGTTCACCGAGATCACGCCGCTGCCCTCCTCGCCGCGGATCGCGTAGGTCGCGAAGCGCTCGCCGTTGTTGACGTTGTAGATCTCGATGCGCTCGTACTCGCGGATGCCGGAGATCTCCAGCAGCCGGCCGTCGATCGCGCACGAGCCTTCGTAGTGCAGCTCGGCGTGGGTGACGGTGGCGCGGTGGATCTTGGCCTTCAGCAGGGTGAGTTGCATGGTCTTGGCTCCAGCGGCGGGGCGCGGTTCGACGCCGACGGGCGCGCGGCAGGGCGCAGTATAGGGAGCGGATGGCGCACCGCAACATGGCAGATTCCGGGTTCAGCCCGCGTCAAACCCGCCCGAACGCCCGCGTTCATGGATGGGGGCCGGCCAACCCCGGCGCTCGCGCGCCCGCCTCAGAATTCCAGGTTGTCGATCAGCCGGGTGCGGCCCAGCCGCGCCGCGATCAAGGCAACGAGCGGGCCGTTCTCGCCGTCCCGCGGCTCGCTGAAATCTGGTCGACGCAGGACCGCGTAGTCGGGCACGAAGCCGGCCTCGCGCAGCGCCCGGTCGGCCTCCGTTTCCACCCGGGCGCGCGGCGTGCCGGCACGCGCGGCATCGCGCATCGCCTGCAGCGCGTGGTGGATCAGTGGCGCCCGCGCGCGCTCGTCCGCGGCGAGGTACTGGTTGCGCGAACTCATCGCCAGGCCGTCGGGCTCGCGCAGGGTCTCGCCGGCCAGCACCTGCAGCGGGAACGCAAGGTCGCGCACCAGGGTGCGGATCACCGCCAGCTGCTGGTAATCCTTGCGCCCGAACGCGGCCACGTCCGGCTGCACCTGGTTGAACAGGCGCGCCACCACCGTGGCCACGCCGTCGAAATGGCCGGGGCGGTGCGCGCCGTCCAGGGTGTCGGTGATGCCCGGCACGTGGATGCGCACCGCGTGGTCCGCGCCATAGGGATACATCGCCGCCACCGAGGGCAGCCACAGCGCGTCGCAGCCGGCAGCCTGCAGGCCGGCGGCATCCTGTTCGGGCGTGCGCGGATAGCGCGCGTAGTCCTCGTTGGGGCCGAACTGGGTGGGATTCACGAAGACGCTGGCCACCACCCGGTCCGCCTGCGCGCGGGCCAGCGCCACCAGGGAATGATGGCCGGCGTGCAGGTTGCCCATGGTCGGCACGAAGCCGATCCGCAGGCCGTCGCGCTTCCACGCGGCGACCTGCGCGCGCAGCGCGTCCAGCTCGCGCAGGACCAAGATCGTCATTCGTAACTGTGCTGCGCGTCGGGGAACGTGCCGGCGCGCACGGCATCGGCGAACGCGCGGACCGCACCCGCCACGGATCCGCCATCGGCCAGGAAGTCCCTGACGAACTTCGGCTTGCGGTGCCCGGTGTCCAGGCCCAGCAGGTCGTGCAGCACCAGCACCTGGCCGTCGCAGCCGGCGCCCGCGCCGATGCCGATGGTGGGCACCGGGCTGGCCGCCGTGATTTCGGTTGCCAGCGCAGCGGGCACGCCTTCCAGCACGAGCAGGGACGCGCCCGCCTCGGCGACCGCGAGCGCATCCTCGCGCAGGCGCGCGGCGGCGCTGTCCTCGCGGCCCTGCACCTTGAAACCCCCGAAGCGGTGCACCGACTGGGGGGTCAGCCCGAGGTGCGCGCATACCGGGATCTCGCGCTCCACCAGGTGGCGGATGGTGGCCAGCTTGTGGCCCGCGCCCTCCAGCTTGACCATGCTGGCGCCGGCCTGCACGAAGCGCACCGCCGCGGCATGCGCCTGCGCGGGCGAGCCGTCCGCGCCGAACGGGAAATCCGCGATCTTCAACGCGCGCCGCGCCCCGCGGGCCACCGCGGCGGTGTGGTAGACGATGTCGTCCACCCGCACCGGCAGCGTGGAGCCGTGCCCCTGCACCACCATGCCCAGCGAATCGCCGACCAGGATCAGGTCGCAGCCGTTGTCGTCCAGCACGCGGGCGAAGCTGGCGTCGTAGCAGGTCAGCATGACCAGCCTGCGGCCGTCCGCGCGGGCCTGCGCCAGCATCGGCACCGTCCACGGTCGTGTCTCTGCGCTCATCGGGGGCTCGCCTGGCGTGGGCGGCTAAGGTAACGCCTCGACGCCCGCGCCCGCCATCGCCTCCGCCAGCGCGCGGACCGGGCCGATGCCCGGGATCGCGGCCTCCGGCCAGGCCTCCAGCAGGGGAACCAGCGCGAAGGCGCGTTCGTGCAGGTGCGGATGCGGCACGCGCAGGCCCGGTTCGTCGACCACCTCGGCCCCGTAGAGCAGCACGTCGAGATCCAGCATGCGCGGTCCCCAGCGCTCGCCGGCCGCGCGCGTGCGGCCGAAGCGTCGTTCCACGTCCAGCAGGGCGTCAAGCAGGGCGCGCGGCGGCAAGCCGGTCTCCAGCAGCGCCACGGCGTTGACGAAGTCCGGCTGCGCGGTCACCCCCCAGGCCGGGCTGCGGTACAGCCGCGAAGCACGCAACAGCGTGGTGCCGGGCAGTTCCCCTAGTGCGTCCAGCGCGGCACGTACGGTGGCGGCGGCATCGCCCAGGTTGGCGCCCAGGCCCACTGCCGCAAGGGTCATGCGGGGTCCGGGCTGGTCGCCGGGCGGCGCTTGCGGCGGCGGCGCTTGCGCGGCGCGTCGCCGTCGCCATCACCGGGCGCATCGGCCTCGCCGAGCGCGTCCTCGCTGGCGGCCACCGCCTCGGACGGGTGCAGTTGCGCTTCGCGCCAGAACGCCACGTCCTCGGCATGCGCATCGGACGCGACCAGGCGCAGCTCCAGGAAATCGAACGCGGCCCGGAAGCGCGGATGCGCCAGCAACCGGAAGACCCGCTTGCGCTGGCGCTGGGTGAAGCGCGGCTGCAGCAGCCAGATCTCCTGCATGGGCAGCGAGAACCGGCGCGGCAGCGCGGTGCGCGACACCTGGTGCAGGGTGACCCGGTCCGCCGCCCGCCGCTGCGCTTCCGCGGCGTGCACGCCCTGCGCCTGCAGCAGGGCCAGCGCGCGGCAATAGGCGGGCCACAGCAGCACGGCGTACAGGAACGCGGGCGAGACCGATTCGTCCGCTGCCACCCGCGCATCGGTATTGCGCAGGCCCTGCAGCAGCATCCGGCGCAGCGCGCCGGAGGTGTTCGATGCCAGCGCCTGGGCCGTCTCCGGCAGCAGCGCAGGCAGCAGGCCGTGGGCCTCCAGCATCTCGAAGCTGGCCACCGCATGGCCCGACAGGAACAGCTTCAGGACTTCCTCGAACAGGCGCGCCGGCGCGGCTTCGGACAGCAGCGGCGCCAGCCGCGGCAACGGGGCTGCGGTCGCGGGTTCGATGGTGAAGCCGAGCTTGGCGGCCAGCCGGGCCGCGCGCAGCATCCGCACCGGGTCCTCGCGGTAGCGCGCCTCCGGGTCGCCGATCAGCCGCAGCAGGCGCGCCTGCACGTCGTCGTAGCCGCCCGCGTAGTCGCGCACCGAGAAATCCTCGATCGCGTAGTACAGGGCGTTGGCGGTGAAGTCGCGGCGGATCGCGTCTTCCTCGATGCTGCCGTAGATGTTGTCGCGCAGCAGCCGGCCGTCGGCATGCACCTGGCGGTCGCCGGCGGGATCGTCGCTGCCGGCGGCACGGAAGGTGGCGACCTCGATGATCTCGCGGCCGTACACCACGTGCGCCAGGCGGAACCGGCGGCCGATCAGCCTGCAGTTGCGGAACAGCGCGCGCACCTGCTCGGGGGTGGCGTCGGTGGCCACGTCGAAGTCCTTGGGCGCGCCGCCCACCAGCAGGTCGCGCACCGCGCCGCCGACCAGGTAGGCGCCGAAACCGGCCTCGCGCAGGCGGTACAGCACGCGCAGCGCGTTCGGGCTCATCTGCTTGCGCGACACCTGGTGCGCGTCGCGCGCGATCACGCGGGGAACCAGGCCCAGGGCGCGCGGGGAGGTGGGTTGCGGGTCTTCGGTGTGGGTCATGCGTCGCGGCGGGCCGCCCTGGTTGCGGATTGGAGTGCGTTGCCAGCGGCACGCGCAGCCCCATATACTAGCAAGCTCGGTGCGCGGCCTCGCCTCGCCCGGCCGGTCGTCCAGCCGGTGCAAGCCCCTGCTCCCTTCGTCTAGAGGCCTAGGACGTGGCCCTCTCAAGGCTAAAACACGGGTTCGAATCCCGTAGGGAGCGCCATACAACAAAAAAAGGCTCCATGCCGCTGGCATGGGGCCTTTTTGTTGTACGCCCTTCTGGTTCGAACCCGCAGGGTTCGACCGATTGCGCCTGGAGCGAATCTGGACAGCCGCAAGGCTGCCCGCAGGGCGCGGCACATGGATGTGCCGCGCCTATCCCGCCGCCGGCGCTAAACTAGCCGCCTCGCCCACGGACTCCCGCGCATGCCCTTCGTCGTCACCGAGAACTGCATCAAGTGCAAGCACACCGACTGCGTGGAGGTGTGCCCGGTCGACTGCTTCCACGAGGGCCCCAACTTCCTGGTGATCGACCCGGACGAGTGCATCGACTGCACCCTGTGCGAACCGGAGTGCCCGGTCAACGCGATCTACCCGGAGGAGGACGTGCCCGCCGGGCAGGAGCCCTTCATCGCGCTCAACGCCGAACTCTCCCGCGACTGGCCGGTCCTCACCACGCGCAAGGACCCGCCGCCGGACGCCGCCGAATGGGACGGCAAGCCGGGCAAGCTGGCGCTGCTGGAGCGCTGAGCCCCGCCGCCGCCCGAGGGCGACGAACGGGGACGTTGACGCTCAGGGCGCCAGCGCGGCCTTCAGGATGCCGATGACCTGGGCCGGCGCCTCGCCGCGGGGCGGCAGGCCGCGTGCGTCGACGGCAGACACGTATGCCCCGGCCTGGACGCGGGTCACGCGCACCAGGAAGTTGCTCCCGCCGTAGCTCACGTCGTAGGTGCCGAGGAGTTCCGCCTTGCTGGCGATGGTCAGGCCCGGGGTGCCGGCCAGCACTTCGCCGACGCGTGCGTAGACGGCGTCGCGATCGCCGCTGGCGTTGAAGCCGATCGGCGCCGCGGCGCCGGTGGCCGTGGTGGCGGCCGAGACCGATGCCGGCGCCGACGAAGGCAGCGCCATGGCGCGGTCGACGGCGGGCCGGTCGAGGTCCGGCGGCACTTCCAGCGGGCGGCTCTCCACGCTGGCGGTGTACAGCTCCTCCTTCTTGCCGAAGATCTTGCAACCGGTCAGCGTGCCCGCCGCGGCCAGGACGGCCAGCGCGACGAAGACTCGGTTCAGGCGGGGGGCGGATCGCATCGGCTTCTCCAGATTCAGGCCGCGCTCGCGCGGCAACGGTGTTCCAGTTCGATCATTTCCGCATGCAGGCGCTGGGCCTCCGCGGCGTGGGTGGATGATAGCGGCAGCAGCGGCAGGCGCAGCCCGTGGCCGATGCCGGCCAGCGCCAGCAAGGCCTTGACCGGGATCGGGTTCGGTTCGATCCCGAGCACATGGTAGAGCCCCTGCAGCTGCGCATCGAGCGCATGGGCGCCCGCCTGGTCGCCGCCGCGCGCCAGGTCGCACAGGCGGCGGAACGCGCGCGGCACCACGTTGCTGGCCACCGACACCACCCCGTCGGCCCCGGCGAGCATGGCGCGCGCGGCCGTGGGGTCGTCGCCGCTCAGCACCGCGAAGCCGTCGCGGCGCAGCGGCAACAGCGCCTGCATGCGCTCGGGTTCCGCCCGCGCCTCCTTGATGCCCACGATGTTCGGGTGCAGGCACAGCGCGCCCGTGGTTTCGGGGGCGAGGTCGGTCCCGGTGCGCGCCGGCACGTTGTACAGCACCACCGGCAGGCCGCCCTGGTCGGCCACCGCGCGGTAATGCGCCAGCAGGCCGGGCTGGGTCGGCCGGACGTAGGGGGGCACCACCACCAGCGCCGCGTCGGCGCCCAGGGCGGCGGCGCGGCGGCAGGCCTCGATGGTCCTGGCGGTGCTGGAGTGGCCGGTGCCGGCAAGCACCGGGATCCGCCCGGCCACGGCTTCCACCGCGGTGCGCAGAAGCAGATCGTATTCGGCATCGAACAGGGCCGCGGCCTCGCCGGTGGAGCCGGCCACCACCAGGCCCTGGGTGCCGGCCTCCAGCTGCGCGTCCAGCAGGCGCCGCCAGGCGGGAAGGTCGAGTTCGCCGCCAGCCGTGAACGGGGTGGCCAGCGCGGTGATGCTGCCGGAAAGGTGCACGGGGAGGCTCGCTGCGGGGCGCGCCGTGCTGGCGCCGCCTGGAAAGGGGGGATCGGGCCCGTCGGGCCGCCCCGATCTTACTTGCGACGCGAAAGCACCGACAAGTATCCTGCCGGTGCACCCGCCGCTCCGGTTGGCGCCTTCCTTTCCGCGGACTCCGCCTTGACCGACACCGCTGCCCGGCCCTCGCCGAACGAAAACCACCTGCTGATCAACGCGTACTCCACGCATCCGCAGTCGCCCCTGCTCGCCGTCACCCGCCGCATCGCCGATTCCGGCTGCAACCTGGTGGACACCCGCCTGTCCACCGTGGGCCGCGACGTGTCGGTGACCGCGCTGGCCACCGGCTCCTGGGACGCGGTGGCCAAGCTGGAGACCATGCTCACCAAGCTGGAGCGCGAGGAAGGCCTGAAGCTGGTCTGGTACCGCACCGGGCCCAAGCCCGTGCAGTCCAGCCTGCTGCCCTACGTGGTCGAGGTGATCGCCTCCGACAAGCCCGGCATCCTGTTCCAGCTGGCGGACTTCTTCGACCGCCAGGGCATCACCATCGAGAGCCTGCACTGCTCGCGCTACCGGGCGATGCAGACCGGCGCCGACATGTTCTCCGCGCAGCTGACCATCGGCGTGCCGTCGGACATGCACATCGCCGCGCTGCGCGACGATTTCCTCGAGTTCTGCGACCACCTGAACCTCGATGCCATCATGGATCCGATGAAGTACTGATGTTCGGCGTCGGCGACCGCGTGCCCGACCTGCCGCTGGTGCTGTCCGGCGGCCAGGCCGGCTCGCTGCGCGATTTCGCGGGCCGCTGGCTGGTCCTGTACTTCTACCCGAAGGATTCCACCCCCGGTTGCACCACCCAGGGCCAGCAGTTCAACGCGCTGCTGCCCGAGTTCACCCGCGCCGGCGCGCAGGTGCTCGGGGTGTCCCGGGATTCGGTGAAGTCGCACGCGAATTTCCGCGCCAGGCAGGGCTTCGCCTTCGACCTGGCCAGCGATGCGGACGAGACGGTCTGCAACGCGTTCGGCGTGCTCCAGCCGAAGAAGCTCTACGGCCGCGAGTACGTGGGCATCGTGCGCAGCACCTTCCTGATCGATCCCGAGGGCGTGATCCGCCACGCATGGCAGCCCGTGAAGGTCCCCGGCCACGCGCAGGCCGTGCTCGATGCCCTGAAGGCCGCGCAGGCCACGTGACTCCCGCCGCATCCACCGCGCTTCGCCGCCCTGCCCCGCAGGCCGCGGCGGCGCGCGATCGCCCACGCCCCAGCACCCGGAAGCCGACACGCCGATGATGACCAAAGGCAAGCGCATCTACGTCCTCGACACCAACGTGCTGATGCACGATCCCACCGCGCTGTTCAAGTTCGAGGAGCACGACGTCTACCTGCCCATGCAGGTGATGGAGGAGCTGGACAACGGCAAGAAGGGCACCAGCGAGGCCAGCCGCAACGCGCGCCAGGTCAGCCGCTTCCTCAACGAGCTGATCGAGGCGCACGGCAGCACCGACGTCAGCCGCGGCATCCGCCTGGCGCGCCCGCAGGGGCTGCAGCTGCGCGGCGCGGAGAGCGTCGGCTGCCTGCGCTTCCAGACCCGCGACTTCGACGCCGGCAAGCGCTTCGGCGCGGTGGTGCCGGACAACGCGATCCTCGGCGCCATCCTGGCGCTCAAGGAGCACGAGCCGGACACCCCGGTGGTGTTCGTGTCCAAGGACATCAACCTGCGGATCAAGGCGTCGATCGCCGGCATCGTCAGCGAGGACTACGAGAACGACCGCGCGCTGGACGACTTCAGCCTGCTCTACACCGGCGCCAGCGCCCTGCCCCCCGACTTCTGGCAGCGCCACGGCAAGGACCTGCGTTCGTGGACCGAGAAGGGCCGCACGTACTACGAGATCAGCCGCGCCGACGGCGACGAGTGGCACCCCAACCAGTTCGCCTACCTGCCCGGCGACGAGGACGCCGAGTTCCGCGTGATCTCCGCCAGCGAGACCCACGTGGTGCTGCAGATCGTCGACGACTTCCGCCACAACCAGCACGCGGTGTGGGGCATCCTGGCGCGCAACCGCGAGCAGAACTTCGCGCTCAACGCGCTGATGGACCCGGAGGTCGACTTCGTCACCCTGCTGGGCACCGCCGGCACCGGCAAGACCCTGCTGGCGCTGGCCGCGGGCCTTGCGCAGACCATGGACCAGCAGCGCTACCGCGAGATCATCATGACCCGCGCCACGGTCAGCGTGGGCGAGGACATCGGGTTCCTGCCCGGCACCGAGGAGGAGAAGATGACGCCGTGGATGGGCGCGCTGACCGACAACCTGGAGGTGCTGACCCACAACCAGGACGGCGGCGCCTGGGGCCGCGCGGCGACCAACGACCTGCTGGCCAGCCGGATCAAGATCCGCTCGATGAACTTCATGCGGGGGCGCACCTTCCTGTCGCGCTACCTGATCCTGGACGAAGCGCAGAACCTCACCCCGAAGCAGATGAAGACCCTGATCACCCGCGCCGGACCCGGCACCAAGATCGTGTGCCTGGGCAACGTGGAGCAGATCGACACGCCCTACCTCACCGAGACGACCTCGGGCCTGACCTACGCGGTGGACCGCTTCAAGGGCTGGGCGCACAGCGCGCACGTCACCCTGCGCCGCGGCGAACGCTCGCGCCTGGCGGACTACGCGTCGGAGGTGCTCTGACGTGTCGCGGGCGCGACACTGGGCATCCACGGTTGGGGCTGGCGGGTAGCGCCAGCCGGGACACGCCGTGAATACGTCCATGTAGGCTCATCGGCGACATCCATGTCGCCGAAGGTCCCGGCCAACGCTACCCGCCATCCCCTGCACAGGTGAGTCGCGCATGAGCAAAAGCAACACCCTTCCCGCCTGCGCCTTGACCATCGCCGGCTCCGACAGCGGTGGCGGCGCGGGCATCCAGGCCGACCTCAAGACCTTTGCCGCGCACGGCGTGCACGGGTTGTCCGCGATCGCCGCGCTGACCGCGCAGCACACCCGCGGCGTCACCGCGGTGCACGTGCCGGACACCGGCTTCCTGCGCGCGCAGATCGACGCCTGCTTCGACGACTTCCGCATCGGCGCGGTCAAGCTGGGCATGCTGGGCACGTCCGGGGTGATCCACGCGGTGGCCGACGCGCTGCAGGCGCACGCGCCGCCGCGCATCGTGCTGGACCCGGTGATGGTGGCGACCAGCGGCGCCAAGCTGCTGGACGACGATGCGCTGGACGCGCTGCGCACCCGCCTGCTGCCAATGGCGTCGATCGTCACCCCCAACATTCCCGAAGCCGAGCTGCTGCTCGGGCATGCGATCGCCGATGGCGCGGCGGCGGAGTCGGCGCTGGTGGAATTCGTGGACGGCCTGGGCGCGCGCGCGGTGCTGCTCAAGGGCGGCCACCTGCCCGGCGCCGGGCCGATGACCGACCGCTACTGGGACGGCGACGCGCTCGCGCAGTACGGCCACGCGCGACTGGACCTGCAGGCGCATGGGACCGGCTGCACCCTGGCCTCGGCGATCGCCGCCAACCTGTGCCGGGGGCTGGCGCTGGAACCCGCCTGCGCCGCCGCCGCCCATTACGTGCACCACGCGCTGCGCGGCGGCTACCGCCCGGGGCGCGGGGAGCTTGTGGTGCTCGACCATTTCGGCGCCGCGGCTGCCGTGACCCGATGATCCAGGCGCGCGTGCTGCCGGTGGATACCGGCGATGGCCATGCCGCGGAGCTCATCGCCCGCGTCCCGGCCGCACCGCGCATGCGCCTGTTGTGGCTGCCGGCGATGGGCGTGGCGGCGCGGCATTACCTGCCGCTCGCCGATGCGCTGGCCGCGCGCGGCGTGGCGGTCTTCCTGCACGAATGGCGCGGCAACGGCTCCAGCACCCTGCGCGCCGGCCGCGACGGCGACTGGGGGTACCGCGAACTGCTGGCCGATATCGCCGCCAGCGACCGGGCGGCCGCTGCAGAGGCGCCCGGCGTTACGCGCGCGATCGGCGGGCACAGCCTGGGCGGCCAGCTGGCGGCCTGCCACCTGGCGCTGCAACCCGATACCGCGGACGCGCTGTGGCTGGTGGCCAGCGGCGCGCCGTACTGGCGCAGCTTCGGCGGCGCTGGGCGCCTGGCGATGCGGCTGGCGTTCGCGCTGCTGCCGCGGGTGGCGCGACGCGTGGGCTGGCTGCCAGGACGGCGCCTAGGCTTCGCCGGCAACGAGGCGCGCGGCGTGATCGACGACTGGTCGCGCAGCGGCCTGACCGGCGATTACGCCGCGCCCGGCGTCGATGCGGACCTCGAGGCCGGGTTCGCGCGCTTCCGGGGCGAGGTGGCCGTGGCGACCTGCACGCGCGACTGGATGTGCCCGCCCGCCTCCGCGGCCCACCTGGCGGGGAAGCTGCGCAGCGCCCGCGCGCGCAGCCGGGCCTTCGACGACGCCGCGCTGGGCGTGCGCGCCGACCATTTCGCATGGATGCGCGCGCCCGGCGCCGTGGCGGACTGGCTGCTGGCGGACGCGGCCCGCTAGACCTTGCCGAACACCAGCGTCGCGTTGGTGCCGCCGAAGCCGAAGCTGTTCGACATCACCGTGCGCAGGTCGGCATCCCGGCTTTCGCGCAGGATGGGGAAACCCTCGCAGCGCGGGTCCAGGGTCTCGATGTTGGCCGAGCCCGCCATGAACCCGTCGCGCAGCATCAGCAGGCTGTAGATCGCCTCGTGCACGCTGGCCGCGCCCAGCGAATGGCCGCTCAGCGCCTTGGTGGACGACAGCGGCGGCACCGCCTCGCCGAACACCTCGCGCACCGCGGCCAGTTCGGTGACATCGCCCAGCGGGGTGGAGGTGCCGTGCGTGTTGAGGTAGTCGATCGGCGCGTCCACGCCCTCCAGCGCCATGCGCATGCAGCGCACCGCGCCTTCGCCGCTGGGCGCCACCATGTCGGCACCGTCACTGGTGACGCCGTAGCCCAGCAGCTCGGCATGGATGCGCGCGCCGCGCGCCACCGCGTGTTCGTACTCCTCGAGCACCAGCATGCCGCCACCACCGGCGATCACGAACCCGTCGCGGTTGGCGTCGTACGGGCGCGAGGCCTTGTGCGGCGTGTCGTTGAACGACGTGGACAGCGCGCCCATCGCGTCGAACATCAGCGACATCGACCAGTCCAGCTCCTCGCCGCCGCCGGCGAACACGATGTCCTGGGCGCCGTGCCGGATCAGGTCCGCGCCCGCGCCGATGCAGTGCGCGGAGGTCGCGCAGGCGGCGCTGATCGAATAGCTCAGGCCCTTGATGCGGAACGCGGTGGCCAGGTTGGCCGACACCGTGGAGCACATCGTGCGCGGCACCATGTACGGACCCACCTTGCGCACGCCGCGATCGCGCAACAGGTCGGCCGCTTCCACCTGCCAGCGGCTGGAGCCGCCGCCGGAACCCGCGATCAGGCCGGTGCGCGGATGGCTGACCGCATCGTCCCCCAGCCCGGCGTCGGCGATCGCATCGCGCAGCGAGAGATAGCTGTACGCGGCGGCATCGCTCATGAAGCGCTTGAGCTTGCGGTCGATCGCCGCATCCAGGTCGATGTCCACCGCGCCGCCCACCTGGCTGCGCAGGCCGCGCTCCGCGGCGTCAGGCAAATGGCGGATGCCCGCGCGGCTCGCGCGCAGCGCATCGGACACGGTGTCCAGGTCGTTGCCCAGGCACGAGGCGATGCCCATGCCGGTCACCACCACGCGGCGTTCTAACGACGTGCGTTGCGTGCTCACATGCCCTCCATCGACTGGAACAGGCCGACCCGCATGGCCGTGGCGGTGTAGATCTCGCGGCCATCGACATAGGTGCGCCCGTCGGCGATCACCATCTTCAGCTTGCCGCGCATCACGCGGCGGATGTCGATCTCGTAGCTCACCAGCTTCGCCTCGGGCAGGACCTGGCCGGTGAACTTGATCTCGCCGGCGCCCAGCGCGCGGCCGCGCCCCTGTTCGCCGAGCCACGGCAGGAAGAAGCCGGTCAGCTGCCACATCGCGTCCACCCCCAGGCAGCCCGGCATCACCGGATCGCCGATGAAGTGGCAGCCGAAGAACCACAGGTCCGGCTGCACGTCGAGTTCCGCGCGGATGAAGCCCTTGCCGTGCGCGCCACCGTCCTCGGTGATGGTGGTGATGCGGTCGAACATCAGCATCGGCGGCGCCGGCAGGCGCGCATTGCCTTCGCCGAACAGCTCGCCGCGTGCGCAGGCCAGCAGTTGCTCGCGATCCAGGGAGGACGGACGGGTCATGCAGGGCACTCTGGAGTAAAGACTCGATTCTAAGGCGACACCCCGCCCCGTACCTATGCGTATTGGCCTTGGACCGACAGCGCCGTTCATGCGCCTGCGCCTGCAATCGAATGCAGCCGCGCGGCGCGACAGGCGTATTAAGCTGCCGCAAGCACCCCACCGGATCCCGCCTTGACGGCCGCCGCCCCCGCCTCCCTGCTCACCATCTTCGGCGCCACCGGCGACCTGGCCCGGCGCATGCTGCTGCCCTCGCTCTACAGCCTGCAGGCCGAGCAGCTGCTGCCCGATGGCCTGCGCATCCTGGGCACCGCCCGCAGCGAACTGGACCGCGACGCCTTCGCCGGGGACGTGGCGCAGGCGGTGCGCGAACGGATCCCCGCGGACGAGCTGCGCGACGACGCCCTGCGCGGCCTGCTGGACCGGCTGGACTACCAGGCCGCCAGCGTGGAGGACGATGCCTCGATGGCGGCGCTGGCACGGCGCATCGACGCGCTGCGCAGCGGCGACGTGCTCTACCACCTCAGCACCGCGCCGCGCTTCTACGTGCCCGCCTGCCAGGCGCTGGGCCGGCACGGCGCGGCCGACGCTGGCACGCGGGTGATGCTGGAAAAGCCGATCGGCAAGGACCTGGCCAGCGCGGTGGCGATCAACGACGGCGTGACGGGCGTGTTCGACGAGGACCGGGTCTACCGGGTGGACCACTACCTGGGCAAGGAGGGCGTGCAGAACCTGATCGCGCTGCGCTTCGGCAATGCGTTGTTCGAACCCCTGTGGAGTGCCCGCCACATCGAACAGGTGCAGATCACGGTCGGCGAGACCGTGGGCGTGGAGGGGCGCGGCGACTATTACGACGAGGCGGGCGCGCTGCGCGACATGCTGCAGAACCACCTCCTGCAGCTGCTGTGCCTGGTGGCGATGGAGCCGCCCGCGCGCTTCGATCCCGCCGCCGTGCGCAACGAGAAGATCAAGGTGCTGCGCTCGCTGCGCCCGATCGGGCGCGGGCAGGTGGCCGCCGAGGCGGTGGCCGGGCAGTACGCGGCCGGGGCCATCGACGGGGTGGCGGTGCCGGGCTACGCGCAGGATCTGGGCCGCGACAGCCGCACCGAGACCTTCGTGGCGCTGCGCGCCCACGTGGACAACTGGCGCTGGTCGGGCGTGCCTTTCTACCTGCGCACCGGCAAGCGGCTGCCCGCGCGCAGCACCGAGATCTACATCGAATTCCGCAAGGTCCCGTACTCCATCTTCGGCGGCCGCACCGCCGCCGACATGCGCCCCAACGGCCTGCTGATCAAGCTGCAGCCGGAGGAGCGCATCGAACTCGACCTGATGAGCAAGACGCCCGGCCTGGACCGCAGCGGGTTGCGCCTGTCGCAGGTGCAGCTGGACCTGGACTTCCACGAGGAGTTCGCCAGCGCGCGCAAGCGGATCGCCTACGAGCGCCTCTACCTGGACGCGATCGAGGGCAATGGCACGCTGTTCGTGCGGCGCGACGAGACCGAGGCGGCCTGGCAATGGGTCGACGCGATCGCCGACGGCTGGCGGCACGCGGACCAGCCGCCGCGCCCGTACCCTGCCGGAACCTGGGGCCCGGGCGCGGCGGTGTCGCTGATCGAGCGCCACGGCCACGCCTGGCGCGAATAGGCAGCCCGATGGCCTGGACCGTGCACGATCACCCCGATGCCGCCGTGCTGGCCGCGCACGTGGCCGCGCTGCTGGCCGATGCCTGCGGCGATGCGATCCGCGCGCGCGGCGCCGCCTGGCTGGCGCTGGCCGGGGGCAGCACGCCGCTTCCCGCCTATGCGGCGCTGGCCGCGACGCGTTTCGATGGCCCGGTGATCGCGGTGCCCACCGACGAGCGTTGCGTGCCCCACGCGCATCCCGCCTGCAACCTGCGTGCGCTGCGCCATGCCTTCGCGCCGAATGCGCAGTTCGTGGCCAACCCGCTCACCGATCCCGCCGGCGACGAAGCGGCCTCGCTGCGCGACGCCCGCGCGCTGCTGGCGCTCAATCCGCAACCGTTCGACCTGGTCGTGCTGGGCATGGGCAGCGACGGCCACATCGCCTCGCTGTTTCCCGGCGCCGCCAACCTCGGCGACGGCCTGGCGCTGGGCAGCGGGGTGGACGCCATCGCCACCCTGCCCGCGCCGCTGCCGCCGGAAGCGCCGTACCCGCGGATCAGCCTGACCCTGCCGCGCCTGCTGCGCGCGCGCGCGGTGCACCTGGTGGCCACGGGCGAGGACAAGCGCCGCGTGCTGCGCGGGGCGCAACGCGACGGCGCCATGCTGCCGGTTGCCGCGCTGCTGCATGCGCGCGACCATCACGTCCACGTGCACTGGAGTCCCTGACCCATGCCCCTGCATCCCGTGGTCGAACGCGTCACCGCGCGCATCGCGCAGCGCAGCCGGGGCCTGCGCGGCGACTACCTGGCGCGCATGGAGGCTGCGCGCCAGGAGCAGCCGGCGCGGCGCGACCTGTCCTGCGGCAACCTGGCCCACGGCTTCGCCGCGGCGGGCGCGGACAAGCCCATGCTGCGGGCCGGCGCGGGCGGCAACATCGGTATCGTGACGGCCTACAACGACATGCTCAGCGCGCACCAGCCGATGGAGCAGTACCCGTCGCTGATCCGCATGGCGGCGCGCAACGCCGGCGGCAGCGCGCAGGTCGCCGGCGGCGTGCCGGCGATGTGCGACGGCGTGACCCAGGGCCGCCCCGGCATGGAGCTGTCGCTGTTCTCGCGCGATGCGATCGCGATGGCCACCGCGGTCTCGCTGTCGCACGCGATGTTCGATGCCGCGCTGCTGCTGGGCGTGTGCGACAAGATCGTGCCCGGCCTGCTGATCGGCGCGCTGAGCTTCGGCCACCTGCCGGTGGTGTTCGTGCCGGCGGGCCCGATGCCCTCGGGCATCCCCAACCGGCAGAAAGCGGAGGTGCGCCAGCGCTACGCCCTGGGCGAAGCCACCCGCGACGAGCTGCTGGACGCCGAGGCCGCCTCCTACCATTCGCCCGGCACCTGCACCTTCTACGGCACCGCGAACTCCAACCAGATGCTGATGGAGGTGATGGGCCTGCACCTGCCCGGCAGCGCCTTCGTCCAGCCCGGCACGCCGCTGCGCGACGCGCTGACGGTGGCGGCGGCCGAACAGGCCCTGCGCATCACCGCGCTCGGCGACGACTACCGCCCGCTGGCGCGTACCGTGGACGAGAAGGCGATCGTCAACGCCATGGTCGGCCTGGCCGCGACCGGCGGCTCCACCAACCACGCGCTGCACCTGGTCGCCATCGCCCGCGCCGCCGGCATCCTGATCGACTGGGACGACCTGGACGCCCTGTCGCGGGCCACGCCCCTGCTGGCGCGCATCTACCCGAACGGCAGCGCCGACGTGAACCACTTCCACGCCGCGGGTGGGCTGGGCTTCGTGATCCGCGAGCTGATCGACGCCGGCCTGCTGCACCCGGACATCGCCTGCGTGCACGGCGGCGACCTGCGCCGGCAGTCGCTGGAACCGCACCTGGACGGAGTGCGCCTGCAGTGGCGCGACCCGCCGGCCCAGTCGAAGGACGACGGCGTGCTGCGGCCGGCCGCCACGCCGTTCGACGGCGAGGGCGGCCTGCGCCGCCTGCAGGGCAACCTGGGCCGCTGCGTGGTGAAGATCTCCGCGGTGGCGCAGCCATTCCGCGGCATCACCGCGCCCGCGCGCATCTTCGATTCGCAGGACGCCTTGCTGGACGCGTTCAAGGACGGCCTGCTCACCGGCGATTTCGTGGCGGTGGTGCGCTTCCAGGGCCCGCGCGCCAATGGCATGCCCGAACTGCACAAGCTCACCCCCACGCTGGCCGCGTTGCAGGACCGCGGGCAGCGCGTGGCCCTGCTCACCGATGGCCGCATGTCCGGCGCATCCGGCAAGGTGCTGGCCGCGATCCACGTGTCGCCCGAGGCGGCCGATGGCGGCGGCCTGGCCCGGCTGCGCGAGGGCGACCCGGTCCGCATCGACGCGGAAGCCGGCACCCTGGACGCGCTGGTGGATGCCGACGAATGGCACGCGCGCAGCGCCGCGAGCACCCCGCTGGCCGCCAACCGGACCGGGCATGGCCGCGAACTGTTCGCGCTGATGCGCAACCAGGTTGGTCCGGCCGAGCAGGGTGCATGCGCGCTGTTCCCGGGCGAGGACGGCGCGTGAGCGCACTGGCCCTGGTCGGCGACATCGGCGGCACCAATGCGCGCTTCGCGCTGACCGATCCGTCCGCGCCGGTGGTGGAACTGCTGGAATCGCGTTCGCTGCCCAATGCCGACTTCGCCAGCGTGCAGCACGCGGTGGAGCACTACCTGCAGTCGGTCGATGCGCGGCCCAGCCGCGCCGCGCTGGCGGTGGCCTGCCCGGTCGGCCGCGACGAGATCCGCCTGACCAACCGCGCCTGGTCCTTCAGCCGCGCGGACCTGCAGCGCCGGCTGGGGCTGGACGAGCTGCGCATGCTCAACGATTTCGGCGCGGTGGCCTGGGCCGTGCCATCGCTCGATGCCAGCCAGCGCATCACGCTGCATGGCGACCCCGACGCACCGTTGCGCGGCCCGGTCAGCGTGCTGGGGCCGGGCACCGGGCTGGGCGTCGCGCTGCTGGTGGGATCGACGGCGCACGGCTGGCACGCGGTGGAGACCGAAGGCGGGCATGTCAGCTTCGCGCCGCTGGGCGACGAGGAACGCGCCATCGATGCCTGGCTCACCGCGCAGCACGGGCGCACGTCGACCGAGCGCCTGCTGTGCGGCAAGGGCCTGTCCGCGATCGACCTGGTGCTGCGCGGGGCCGCCGCGGTGGCGCCGGCACAGGCCCTGCTGCCGGGCGAAAGCAGCCTGCAACGCCCGCAGCTGCGCGACCCCGCCACCATCGTGGCCGCGGCGCTGGATGGCCATGACCACGCTGCCCGCCGCGCGCTGGCCCGCTTCTGCGCGGTGCTGGGCAGCGTGGCCGGCGACTGCGCGCTGGTGCACGGCGCGCGCACCGTGGTGATCGCCGGCGGCATCGTGCCGCGCTTCGTGCCGTTCCTGCGCGCCAGCGGTTTCCGCGAACGCTTCCTGGCCAAGGGGCGCTTCGCCGCGCTGCTGGAAACCCTGCCGATCCACGTGATCACCCATCCGCACCCGGGCCTGCTGGGCGCGGCCACCGCGTTGCGCCATGCCCCCGACGAGTGACCCATGAACGATTCCGACGAGCTGCGCATGCAGCGCGCCGACGCGGTGTTCGCGCTGGCGCCGGTGATCCCGGTGATCACCATCGAGCAGCTGGACGATGCCGTGCCGCTGGCGCGCGCGCTGGTCGGCAACGGCCTGCCGGTGCTGGAGGTCACCCTGCGCACGCCGGTGGCGTTGCAGGCGATCGAACGCATCGCCGCCGGGGTCCCGGATGCCTGCGTCGGCGCGGGCACGGTGCTGGGGCTGGTCGACTACCGGGCCAGCATCCGCGCCGGCGCGCGCTTCGCCATCTCGCCCGGCGCCACCGAGGCGCTTTACGACGCCGCGCAGCACGGCGACATCCCGCTGATCCCCGGCATCGCCACCGCCGGCGAGCTGATGCGCGGGCTGGAACGCGGCTGGCGGCGCTTCAAGTTCTTCCCGGCCGAGGCCAGCGGCGGCGTCGCCGCGCTGAAGGCGTTCGCGGGTCCGCTGCCGATGGCGCGGTTCTGCCCCACCGGCGGCATCGATGCGTCGCGCGCGCCCGCCTACCTCGCACTGCCCAACGTCGCCTGCGTCGGTGGCTCGTGGATGCTCCCGGCCGACGCCATGCAGGCGCGCGACTGGGACCGGATCGGCGCGCTGGCCGCGGGCGCGGCCGCGCTGCGGGGTTGAGCGCCCCCGGCAACCTTGCTTGGCATGAAAAACCCCTGCCCGCGGGGGTCGCGGGCAGGGGTCGGGGTGCGACGCTCCGGCGCGGTGCCGTCAGAACTTGTAGCTGATGCCCAGCAGGATGTTGTTGCCGTAGTCCTCGAAGCGCTCCGGACGCAGCGGGTCGCCGTTGAACGTGGAGGTGAACGGTTCGTCGGTCAGGTTGGCCATCTGCAGCAGGAAGCCCAGGTTCTGGAACGGGCCGGACTGGACGGTGTAACTGACCTGCAGGTCGACGATCTTCTCCGCCCCGATGGTCGGGTATTCCGCGTCCAGGAACACGTTGATGCCCTCGCCCACGTAGCCGGAACGGGTGCGCTGGGTGGCGCGCACGCCCCAGCCGAAGCGCTCCCAGTACAGCGTGAGGTTGGAGGTGTAGCGGGAGAAGCCCGGGATCGAGGACAGGCCCAGCAGCGAGGGATCGATGCTGGTGCGCGTGTCGGTGTAGCTGGCCTGCGCGCCGAAGCCTTCCAAGGGCGCCCAGAACATCTCGAACGGGATCGAGGCGGACAGCTCCCAGCCGGCCATGAAGCCGCCCTGCCCGTTCACCGGGCGCGTGTAGATGCCGATCCGCGAGGCGGGCAGCAGGGTGACGTCGGTCGGCACCGGCAGGCCGCTGAAGTCGTACTCCACCGGCTGCCGCGCGATGTAGTTCTTCAGGTCCTTGAAGAAGAACGCCGCGGCCACGTAGCCCTTGCCGCCGAAGTACTTCTCGTAGGACACGTCGAACGCGTTGGCGATCCACGGGCGCAGGGTCGGGTTACCGCCGCCCGCTTCCCAGCGCGGCCCGCCGCCGCCGGCCGGCGCGATGTTGACGCCGTAGCCGAAGCCGGCCGACAGGTCGTCCATGCGCGGGCGCGCCGCCTGCCTGGCCAGCCCGGTGCGCAGCACCTGCTGCGCCGGCAGCTGGAAGATCAGGTTCATGCTGGGCAGCACGTCGGTGTAGGTCGCATTGACGCTGAACGGGTCGCCCAGGTTGTTGCCCGAATACGTCACCCGGCCGAACCCGGTCTGGTCAGCGCGCACCACCTGCACGCCCAGGTTGCCGCGGAACGGCACCGTGCCCAGGTCGCCGGACAGGTTGGCCTGCACGTAGGCGGTGGTCAGGTTCTCCTCCACGCCGAAGCTCTTGCGTGCGCCGCCGAACTCGGCGTCGCGGTTGAAGCGGTCGTACGCGTAGTCGCCCGGGTTGAAGGTAGGCAGGAACGGGATGCCGAAGAAGCCGAAGGCGTAGTCGCCGCCGCCCGGGTAGGGCGCGGACTGGCCGGTCAGCGCGCACGAGGTGATGCACAGGCGGTCTTCGGTGGCGAAGCGCTCCTTCTCGCGGGTGGTGTAGTCCAGGCCGAACGCCAGGCTGGTGAACAGGCCGTCGTCGAACGAGCGTTCCAGCTCGACCCGCGCCTGGTTCAGCGCGTCGTCCGTGCTGTAGGGCTTCTCGAACCCGTCGCCGCCCCAGCCGCCGATGTCGCGCAGCAGCAGCGCGGTCGGGTCGTTGAAGTCCAGGCCGTAGTCCATGTCGAACCAGCCCGCCGGGTTGTAGCTGATGTCCAGGGTCGAGCTGGTGCCCGGGCGGAAACCGGCGTTGCTCTCGAAGTTGCTGCCCTCGCGGTCCGCGGTGGAGCGGCTGAGGTCGGCGGTGAGCCGCCACGCGTCGTTGATGTCCCACTCGTGGTTGTAGCCGAACGACATGAGGGTGTCGCGGTTGGCGTACACGTCGGTGCGGAACACCGGGGTGGCCCCGGTACGGCGCGAGGCGCGGGTCACCGGGTCGTAGCTGACCAGGGTGCCGCCGAGGTAATCGCCGCGTCCCAGCCCGATCTCGATGCCGCGCTGCTGCGTGGTCACGTCGAACTTGGAGTAGTACACGTCCAGCGCGCCGCGGTGGTTGTCCGCCGGGCGGTATTCAAGCGTGGCGTTGAAGCCCTTGCGCACCGAATCGGTGGTCCGGCTCTGGATGGTGGCGCCGCCGATCAGCCCGTCCGGGTCGTAGCCCCACGAGCGCCAGGAATTGGACTGGCCGGGCGAATCCTGGTGCGCGTAGCCCAGCGCGATGCCCAGGGTGCCGGCCTCGTTCTGGTCGATGTAGCTGATGCTGCCGCGCATGCCGTCGAGGTCGGAATCCTCCAGCGTGTTGCGGTCCATCCGCAGGTTGGCCGCCACCACCCGCTCGCGCCGGTCCAGCGGTCGGATGGTCTGCAGGTCGATGGTGCCGGTCAGGCCCTGGCCCACCATGCTGGCCATCGGGGTCTTGGCCACGATCACCTGCTGCAGGAGTTCCGACGGGTACTGGTCGAACTCCACGCCGCGGTTCACGCCCATGCTGACCTGCTGGCGGCCGTTGAGCGTGGTGGTGTGGAAGTCGCCGGACAGGCCGCGGATGTTGATGTCGGTGGCGCGGCCACGCACGCGCTGCGCGGTCAGGCCGGGCAGGCGCGCCAGCGAGTCGGCGATCGACATGTCCGGGAGCTTGCCGATGTCCTCGGCGGTCACCGCCTCGACGATGTTGCCGGCCTCCTGCTTGATGTCGATGGCGCGCTCGATCGAACCACGGATGCCGGACACCACCACCGCGTCCAGGTCGGTCGCGTCTTCCTGCTCCTGCGCCTCGTCTTCCTCGGCCTGGGTGGCAGGCGGCGTGGACTGCGCATGCACCTGCGCGGTCATCATCAAGGTTGCCGACGCGAGCGCAACGCTCAGCAGGTTCCGCTTCAGCTGCACCATCTTCCCCTCCGGACATCGAATGAGTGGGCGTGGGATCGTTGCCCCGCGCTCCTTGGGCCGCGCATCGCCTGTCGGCTCCCACGCGGATGCGGCAGATAGTAGTCGCGGAGTTTGCGGGCCAACGCCGGCTGCATACGTATTCATCCGCAGCGCCGGAACGCAGGCCTGAAACCCGCGCCGCAGCTGGGTTTCAGCCGTCATCGAACGGGCCCGGCGAATCGCGCCCGGGCCCATGCGGGGCATTCCCGCGACACTTATTGCAATGCAGCATGCGCATTGCGCGCCATCGGTTCACCCGGGCAGCGCAAGGCGGCAGGTCAGGAAGGCGTTGAGGGTGAGGCGACCACGGCGCGGATCCGCGTGCAGGCGCTCCGGTGCATCGATCGCGCCGCTGTGCAGCACCGAGCCCGGGTAGACCACCAGGCGATTCCAGCGCGCCGGGACGGTGAGCACGCGCTCGAACCACGCCCCACCCTCGCGCGGGTAGGCGCGCGGCACGCCATGCCGCGCGGAGAATGCTTCCGCCCCCAGGGTTCCGGCGTCGGCGACCAGCCCGGCGAGCGTGCCCGCATCGACCCGCGCGCGGTAGAAGCTGGTGCCGCCCAGCGTCGGGTCGCGGAACAGGTACAGCACCGCGGCCATGGCGCACTCGCCAACGGCCAGCGCAGGCGCGTCCACGTGCGGGATGGTCTGGTACGGCTGCAGGCTGGCTTCGGCGCGCGTCACCAGCGCCAGCCTGGCGTGCTGGCGCAGGGTCCGGCGCAGGCCGTACTGGCTGCGCAGGTGCCGGTCGAAGAACTCGCCGATGCGCGCCGACACGGCTTCCGGCATGCGCAGTTCCACGCCGGGATAGGCGTTGCGGGCCGCCTCCGCGAAGTCGCCGGCCTGCTCGGCCGCATGCGCCACCCACTGCTCCGGCGCCAGCAGCGCATCGTCCACCACGCAGACCCAGGTGTTGCCCAGGGCGATGCGCCGCACCATCGGATCGTTGCGGAACATGGCCGCCAGCCTGCGCTTCAGCGCCCCAGCGGCACCAGGCGCACCGCCGCGCCGCCGCCGGCCGCCAGCCAGAGCGCCAGCGCATCGCCCCGCCCCACCTCGCGCACTTCGCGCGCGAAGCGGAAGCGCGCATCGCCCGTCCAGTCCGCGCCGGCGCCGTCGCGGTAGAGCTCCGCGCGGTAGCGCACGCCCGGCTCCAGGAAGTCGAGGCTGACCGGAAGGTCGCGCGCGGTGCGGTCGTTGAGCGCGCCGATGTACCAGTCGCGTCCGCCGCGCTGCCGGCGCGCGATCGCCACGTACTGGCCCACTTCGCCGGCCAGCACGCGGCTCTCGTCCCAGTCCACCGCCACGTCCTTGATGAACTGGAAGGCCTCTCGGTGCTGCATGTAGTGCTCGGGCAGGTCGGCGGCCATCTGGATCGGGCTGTAGATGGCGACGTACAGGGCCAGCTGGCGGGCCAGCGTGCCCGGGATTTCCTGCCCGCCCTTGCCGGCCAGGCTGAGCACGCCGGGGGTGTAGTCCATCGGCCCGGCCAGCATGCGGGTGAACACCAGGGTGACCTCGTGTTCCGGGGCGTTCGGCGGCTGGCCCCAGGCGTTGAATTCCTGGCCGCGCGCGCCCTCGCGCGAGACCAGGTTGGGCCAGGTGCGGCGCAGCCCGGTGTCCTTGAACGGCTCGTGCGGGTTGAGCGCGATCCGGTGCCGGGCGGCCGCCTCGACCACGCGCTGGTGGTGCCCGCTCATCCACTGGCCCTCGTGCCACTCGCGTTGCACCGCGCCGCCGGGCGCGTCCTGGCGCTCGACCTGCCCGGCATCGCAGACATAGCCGGTCTTCACCGCATCGATGCCGAGCCGCGCGAACAGCGCGAACGCCTCGTCCATCTGCCGCTCGTAGTGGCTGGCCGCGCAGCCGGTCTCGTGGTGGCCGATCAGGTGCACGCCCTTCGACCGCGCGTAGGCCGCCAGCCCCTGCAGGTCGTAGTCGTGGGTGGGCTTGCGGAAATCGAAGTCCCAGCCGTTGGCGAACCAGTCGCCGTCCCAGCCCACGTTCCAGCCCTCCACCAGCACGCCGCGGAAGCCGTGCTCGGCAGCGAAGTCGATGTAGCGCTTCGTATTGGCGGTGGTCGCGCCGTGGCGCGGGCCGGTGCCCCAGGTCTCCTTGTCCAGGTGCAGCGACCACCACACGCCCACGTACTTGTGCGGCGTGAACCAGCTGACGTCGCCCAGCCTGTTGGGCTCGTTGAGGTTGAGGATGAGGTTGGATTCCACCAGTCCGCCGGCCCGGTCGGCGACCTGCAGGGTGCGCCAGGGCGTGGCCAGCGGCGTGGCGCGCTGCACCGGCGCCCCGTTGCCGGGCGTGAGCCAGGCCCGCAGGCGGCCGCCCTCGGCCTTGGCCAGGTTCATGCCGGCGTAGTCGACCAGCGCCGCCTCGTGGATGCTGAGGTGCACGCCGTCGTCGGTGCGCAGGGTGATCGGCGTCTGCGCCAGGCCCACTTCCGCGAGCGGCGTGCGGTGGTACAGGTATTCCTCGCGGTTCCATTCGAACGCCGGGATCCACCAGGCGGTGGCCGGGCGCGCGATGGCGAATTCGGTCAGCTCCTGCTGGATCGCCACCTGCTGCAACGCGGGTTGCCTGGGCAGTTCGTAGCGGAAGCCCACGCCGTCGTCGAACACCCGGAACACCACGTGGAAGCGGCGGCGGTCGCGGTCGCTCTCGACGAAGGTGGCGCGCAGTTCGTTGTAGTGGTTGCGCACGAACCGGCGCTCGCCCCAGGGCTGCTCCCAAGTCTCGTCGAAGCTGCGCCGCGCCTGACCGTCCAGCTTCAGGTTGCGCAGGAACTGCCGGCCGTCCGCGAAGATGAAGCCCAGCCGCGAGTCGGCCACCAGTGGCGTGCCGCCGCGCAGCACGCGATACGCCAGGCGGCCCTCGCCGTTGAGGTCCAGCTCCACCCGCAGCCGCCCGTCCGGGGAATCAACGCTGGCCACGGTCTCGGCGCGCGCCGGCAGGCTGCACGCCAGCGCCAGCAGCGCAAGGCAGGGGATGCGCTTCATCGGGCTTGCTCCTCGGGGATGACGAACACCACGGCGCTGCGCGCCGGCACGGAGACCCGCCCGCTGGCGGCATCGAAGCGCGCCAGCCGGCGCGGCCGGTCGTCGGCGGCGGTGGCGGCGGCCTGCACCGGGTGCAGGACGAAGCGCTTGCCGGCCAGGGCGCCCAGCACCAGGGTGCGCGGCTCAGGCGCGGCATTGAGCACATACAGCACGTCACGGTGCGGCCCACCGCTGCCCTCCCCGTCCAGGTGGCCGACGATGAGCTGCGGGTCCTGCGCCGGCCCGGTGTTGTGGAAACGCAGCCGGCGCTGCACGTCGTCCGCGCGTTGCAGGCGCAGCAGCGGCGTGCCCGAGCGGATGCGCAGCAGGTCCCCGAAGGCATCGCGCATCCACGCGATCTGCGCCGGCGATGGCCTGGCATTCGGGTTGCGCAGGAACGGCGCCAGCAGTGCACGGTCGCGCGCGTTGTCCTCGCCCGGCGGCAGGCCGGCCCCGAATCCGTTGTCGGTGTAGGTCCAGTCCAGCCGGTTGAACCAGTCGCCGGAGTCGAAGCTGTTGCGGTCCAGCGACTTGCTGCGCAGCACCTCCATCCCGGCGTGGAAATATGCCACGCCCTGCGCGAGCGCCACGAAGGCCGCGCCCAGGAGCTGTGCCTGCACCCGTGCTTCGGCGGGCGTCTCCAGCGGGAACTTCAGCGCGTGGATGTCCCACAGCGTGGGGTTGTCGTGGTTCTCCACGTAATTCACCACCTCGCCCGGCTGCGCGACGTAGCCGGCGGGCTGCCCCTTGTAGTCCAGCGCCGCCAGCGGCGCGGTGCGCCCGTCCGCGAACTGCATGCGGTAGTCGCGCAAGGTGCCCGCAAGGCCAGCGCGCGCCAGGTCGGCCGCGTGCAGCAGCTCGCCGCGCGTCGCGCGACCGGCCGCGGCTGCATTCGGCTGCGCATGCAGCCCGTTCAACCAGCCCTGGTTGGCGATCAGGTCCGCGCCGCCGTCGCAGCAGCCGCCGCCGCGCAGTGCGTCGCGGGCGCGGTCGCTGAAGGTGGCGATGCCGGTGCCGCCAAGGCGCCCCTGCGCGGCCTGCACGAAGCGCTTGTCGCCGGCGACCTCGCCGAAGTCCCAGCCCTCGCCCACCAGCGGCACGTTGCGGCCGGCCGCGGCGTTGGCCACGCGTTGCACGTCCACCATGGCGTCGCGCGGCTGGTGGCCCATCAGGTCGAAGCGCAGCGAATCGATGCGGTAGTGGCGTACCCACAGCGCGACCGAGTCGCGCATCAGGCGCGCCATCATGCGGTGCTCGGTGGCGGTGTTGTCGCAGCACGTGGACCGCTCGACCACCCCATTGGCATCCAGCCGCTGGTAGTAGCCCGGCACGATCCGGTCCAGCACCGAACGCGCGGCCTGGCCGGACGCGGTGGTGTGGTTGTAGACCACGTCCATGCCCACGCGCAGGCCGGCGGCATGCAGCGCCTGCACCATCGCGCGGAACTCGCGGATGCGCACCGCGCCGTCGCCGGCATCGGTGGCGTAGCTGCCTTCCGGCGCGTTGAAGTGGAACGGGTCGTAGCCCCAGTTGAAGCAGTCGCGCGCGGCCACCGCGGCGACGGCGGCGGCCTGCGCGTCGCTGTCCGCGCCGGCATCGGGGATCGAGGGGGTGGCGCATCCGGCCTCCGGGACGGTGGCCAGGTCGAACACGGGCAGCAGGTGCACGTCGGTGATGCCCGCCTCGCCCAGGCGGCGCAGGTGGCGCATGCCCGCGCTGCCGGCATGGGTGAAGGCGACGTACTTGCCGCGATGCGCGGCGGGCACGCTGGCGTCGCCGACCGAGAAGTCGCGCACGTGCAGTTCGTAGATCGCCATGTCGGTGTTGGCCGCCAGCGCGGGCGGACGCGGCGCCGCGTCCCAGCCGGCGGGCTTCAGCGCCGGGTCGTCCAGGTCCGCGAGGTAGCTGCGCGCCGAGTCGGTGGACAGGCTGACCGAATAGGGATCGGTGACCCGGTTGCGTACCACGCCCACGCCGGGAACGAACACCTCCACCAGGTAGGTGTAGTACTGCCCGCGCAGGTCGCGCGGGATTCGGATGCCCCATGCGCCGGTGCGCGCATCGCGCGCCAGCGGGATCGCCTCGCGCGCGGGCGCGGTGCCGTCTGCGTGCAGGCACACCGACACCCGGCGCGCGGTGGGCGCCCACAGGCGGAACGCCGTAGCGTCGCCGCCCGGCGTTGCGCCCAGCGGCGCCGGGTCCGCATCGGCCGCGGCGTACACGGCGTCCAGCGCGCCGGGGTGTTGCAGGTAGGTCGCATCCAGCACGCGGCCACGGGGGTCTTCCTGCACCAGCAGCAGCTGGCCCTGCAGCAGGCTCGGCACGTGCGCGCGTGCGGGGACGCGCAGCTCCACGCCGGGACCCGTGAACGCAAAGCGGCTGGCGGCTGCGTCGACCGCGGCGCCCGGTTCCAGCGCAAACGCGCGCGATGCGCCCCGCACCGGTTCGCCGGGCGTGGCCCGCAGGCTGGCCGCGGGCGAGGCGTGCAACCGGTAGCGTGCGTCCGCGGGCTTGCCGGGCCAGCGCAGGGTGGTGCCGTCCAGCCAGTACGCGCGCGCATCGGTGGCCGCGTGCAGCGCAGGGCGCAGGGTCGCCGCGATGGGGCCGTCGCACTGCGCGGCTTCAGCCAGCGCCACGCCGGGCAGCAGCGCCAGCGCGCACGCGGCGCGGCGCGCCCACTTGCCAAGCCGCCGCCCGCCATCGGCATACTGGTGGCGCAGACCACGCTCGGAGCATTCAGGCCGCATGGGCAATTCCCGTATCGAAGACATCGTGATCGTGGGCGGCGGCACCGCCGGCTGGATGACGGCCGCCGCGCTGTCCAAGGTGCTGGACCGCAGTTACCGCATCACCCTGGTGGAGTCGGAGGAGATCGGCACCGTGGGCGTGGGCGAAGGCACGATCCCCATGATCAAGCTCTACAACCAGGCCCTGGAGCTGGACGAAGCGGACTTCGTGCGGCGCACCAAGGGCAGCTTCAAGCTGGGCATCCACTTCGTGGACTGGTCGCGCAAGGGCGAATCGTACTTCCACGGCTTCGGCAGGATCGGCCAGGACCGCGGCCTGGTCTCGTTCCACCAGTACTGGCTGAAGCTGCACCAGGCCGGCAAGGCCGGGCCGCTGGACGACTATTCGATCAACACGGTCGCGGCGCTGCAGGACAAGTTCATGCCGGCGATGCGCGACAAGCCCAATTCGCCGATGGCCGACATCGCGTACGCCTACCACTTCGACGCCGGGCTGTACGCGCGCTACCTGCGCGAATACGCCGAGGCGCGCGGCGTGCGGCGGATCGAGGGCAAGGTCACCGGCTACACGCTGGACGGCGAGACCGGCCATGTGCAGACCGTCACCATGGAGAGCGGCGAGCCGGTCGGCGGGCAGCTGTTCGTGGACTGTTCCGGCTTCCGCGGCCTGCTGATCGAGCAGGCGCTGCAGACCGGCTACGAGGACTGGACCCACTGGCTGCCCTGCGATCGCGCGGTCGCCGTGCCCTGCGCCAACGCGCCGGGCGGGATCACCCCCTACACCCGCTCCACCGCGCGCAGCGCCGGCTGGCAGTGGCGGATCCCGCTGCAGCACCGGATCGGCAACGGCCACGTGTTCTGCAGCCGCTACATCAGCGAGGACGAGGCCACCGCGCAGCTGATGGGCAGCCTGGACGGCGAGCCGCTGGCCGAGCCGCGCACCCTGCGCTTCGTGACCGGCAAGCGCAACAAGACCTGGAACCGGAACGTGGTCGCGATCGGCCTGTCCAGCGGGTTCATGGAGCCGCTGGAATCCACCAGCATCCACCTGATCCAGTCGACCATCGCGCGGCTCACCGCGTTCTTCCCGCACGCGGGCTTCGATGCGGCCGACATCGACGAATTCAACGCGCATTCGGACTTCGAGACGATCAAGATCCGCGACTTCCTGATCCTGCACTACCACGCCACCCAGCGGGACGACTCGCCGTTCTGGGACTACTGCCGGACGATGGACGTGCCCGAGTCGCTGCAGCGGAAGATGGCGCTGTTCCGCAGCAACGGCCGGGTGTTCCGCGAGCACACCGAGATGTTCGCCGAGACGAGCTGGGTCCAGGTCATGCACGGCCAGGGGATCCACCCGCGGGGCTACCACGGCCTGGTCGACCTGTTGCCAGAGGACGAACTGGCGGGCTTCGTGGAACGGGTGCGCGGGGTGATCGACAACTGCGCGCGGCAGATGCCCACCCACGACGCCTTCATCGCGCACCTGGTGGAGCAGTCGGCCGCGCGCTGAAGGCCGCGCGGCGTTCACGGCAGCGCGGCGAACGCCGCGCCGCGCGCGGGCAGGCGC
>CBFGMM010000010.1:0-31778 GCA_965649855.1 uncultured Thermomonas sp.
CTGCACCGGCGTGGCGGGCTTCGCCGGCGCGCGGGCGCCCGCCTTCGCGGGTGGCGCCTCGGGCACCGGCGCGTGTGCGGGCGCCGTGCTCGCGGACGCGGATTCGTACTGGGCGCGGAACTTCGCGAGCAGCGGCAGGCCCAGCTCGCGCGCCAGCGCGTCGATTTCGCGGGTGCCGTAGGCCAGCGCCACCGGCAGCACGCCGGCGTCCCGCAGGCCGTCGACCAGGGCGCGCGCCTCGTCCGCCGAGGGCGTCTTGCTCAGGCCGCCGAAGTCCAGCACCACCGCGGCGCGCTCGAACAGGTTGGGCGCGCGCTGCACGCGGTCGCGCATCTCCGCGGCGAGTTGCGCCGGGTCCAGGGTGCGCACGCGCAGGTTGGCGATGCCGACCTGGCCGAACTTCAGTTCGCCCGCCTGCGCGTAATCCACCGCCGCGCCGCTCACGCGCGGGTGCCCGTGGGGCGTTGCGCCGGGAGCTCGCTCGGGGCCCGGCCCTGCGGCAGCCAATCCACGTCCGGCAGCGCGTCGCCGTAGGTGTCGCGCACCCAGGGATAACTGCACAGCGGCTTCATCAGCATGGCCGCGCGCAACCCGGGCGCCGGCATCACGTGCTGGCCGACCTCGCGGAAGCCGAAGCTGCCGTGGAAGAGCAGGGCATGGTCGGTGCCGGGCTGCAGGAACACCTCGCAGGCCATCTGCGGGTAGCGCAGTTCGGCGTAGCTCTGCGCGTCCGCGTACAGCGCGCGGCCCACGCCGCCACCGCGCCGGCGCGAGGCGACGACCACGCGGTCGATGTAGAAGAAGTCGGGGTAGCGCTCGCAGAACCAGGCGAAGTTGCTGCTGTCGTGCGGGGCGCGCGCGCTGAAGCCGATCAGGAAGCCGGCCAGGGTGCCGTCTCGCTCCGCCACGCGGAAGTGCTCGGCGCTGTCGAACAGCTGGCGCAGCCGTGCCGCGTCGAGCGGGAGGATCGCGGGTCCGGCGGCGTTGTTGAGTGCGAGGACGGAATCCAGCTCATGCTCGCGCACGTCGCGGATGGCGATCGGCATTCCCGGTGGCTCCGTTTGCTTGCTGCGGACGATGCCGCCCGCGTGGGGCGGCATCGCGATTATCGCATGCCCCCGGCGCGGGCGGCCATGACCTTCGGTGCAGGCGTGGGCCCGGCGGAAGGCGGTATAACGGGCCATGCTCGCACGCCTCTCGCATACCCGCCTGCTGCGCTACGCCGGCCTGTTCACCTGGGCGATGGTCGGCCTGCCGCTGCTCTATTCGTGGCTCGGGCAGTGGCACGCGCCGCTGCCCGACGAGCACGTCGCGCGGGCCATGCCCTGGCAGGGCTGGGTGGCGTACCTCGCCTTCGGCGTGGGGTACTGGTGGCTGACCCGCGGGCTGGGGCAGCGGCGCCAGGCGCTGGACTACGTGCTGCTCACCATCGCCACGGTGGCCGCGATCGGCCTGAGCTACTACAGCGAGACCGGCCTGGGCAGCGTCCTGCTGATGGTCGCCGCGTGCGTGTTGCCCTGGCTGTTGCCGCTGCCGCTGGGCATCGCCTGGCTGCTGGGCGCGCAGCTGGCGGTGGTGCCTACTTTCATGCTCGGGCTGCAGTTCCCGCTGGTCGAGGCGCTGATGCAGTCAATGCTCTACGCGGGCTTTTCCGGCTTCGTGTTCATCACCAGTCTTGTTGCGTTGCAGCAGTCGCAGGCGCGCGAGGAACAGCGCCGGCTCAACGCGGAGCTGCGCTCGACCCGCGCCCTGCTGGCGGAGAGCGCCCGCGTCAACGAACGCACCCGCATCTCCCGCGAGCTGCACGACCTCCTGGGCCACCACCTCACCGCGCTCAGCCTGAACCTCGAGGTGGCCGGCCACCTCTCCGACGGGCGGGTCAAGGAGCACGTGCAGCAGGCCCATACCCTGGCCCGCCTGCTGCTCACCGACGTGCGCGAGGCGGTCAGCCAGCTGCGCGAGGGCGGGGCCATCGACCTGGGCGCCGCGCTGCGCCCGCTGGCGGAAAACGTCCCCAAGCTGGCCATCCACATGGACCTGCAGCAACCGCTGATGCTGGAGGACCCGGAGCGCGCCCACGTGCTGCTGCGGTGCGCCCAGGAGGCGATCACCAACGCCGTGCGCCACGCCGGCGCGCGCAATCTCTGGCTGCGCGCCACCGGCGACGGCGAGCGCGTGGTCCTGCACGTGCGCGACGACGGCGCCGGCAGCGAGCGCATCACGCCGGGCAATGGCCTGCAGGGCATGCGCGAGCGACTCCGCCAGCAGGGCGGCACGCTCGAGATCGACAGCCGCCGGGGCGAAGGCTTCCGGCTCACCATGACCCTGCCGGTGGCGCCCAGCGCGCTTGCCGGCGTCCCCGAAGGAGTCGCCGCATGACCCGTTCCCCGAACAACGCAGCGCCGGGCAGTGGCGCGCCCATCAGGGTGTTCCTGGTGGACGACCAGACCCTGGTGCGCCAGGGCATCCGATCGCTGCTGGCGCTGGCGGACGGCATCGAGGTGGTGGCCGAAGCCTCGGATGGCCGGCAGGCGGTGGAGACGATCCCGCAGGTGCGGCCCGACGTGGTGCTGATGGACATGCGGATGCCCGCCATGTCGGGCCTGGAGGCCCTGCAGGCGATGGGACGCGCCGGCACGCTGCCGCCGACCATCATCCTGACCACCTTCGACGACGACCAGCTGGTGCTGGCCGGCATCAAGGCCGGCGCCAAGGGCTACCTGCTGAAGGACGTGTCGCTGGAGCAGCTGGTCGATGCCATCCAGGCCGTGGCCGGCGGCGGGTCGCTGGTGCAGCCGGCGGTGACCCAGCGCCTGCTGTCGGGGCTGGAGCACATGCGCAACGACTTCGTCAGTCTGGACCGGCCGGATCCGCTGACCGACCGCGAGACCGAGATCCTGCGGCTGATGGCCTCGGGCTTCTCCAACAAGGAGATCGCCAATTCGCTGGGCGTGGCGGAGGGCACGATCAAGAACCATGTCTCGAACATCCTGTCCAAGCTCGGCGTGCGCGACCGCACCCGCGCGGTGCTCAAGGCGTTCGAGCTGCAGCTGGTCTGAACCGGCCGGGCCGCTGCCCGGAACGGTGAGCGGTTTCGCGTCCGGATGCCCGCCCGCCCCTCGCGGAGGGCGGGGCTGGTTTGCTACGATGGCCGGTCTACGCGGCTGTGATCCGCGGACGCCCCACCCGGAGATTCCTGAATGACCCGTTTGCTCGAGATCCTGATTTCCCTCGCGATCGTGGCGGGGCTGTTCCTGGTGGTGGCGCTGGTGCTGCCGGCCGAGCGCTCCCTGACCGAGCGCATCGAGACCAACCGCCGCCTGACCATCGTGTTCGACAGCCTGAACAGCCTGCGCCGCTTCGACGACTGGAATCCCCTGGTCCTGCGCGATCCGGCGGTCCAGCTCAAGCTGTCCGGTCCCGAATCCGGCGTGGGCGCCCGCCTCGACTACGTGTCCGAGAAGGAAGGCCTGGGCCAGGGTTCGTGGGAGATCACCGAGAGCGAGCCGCGCAAGAAGATCAGCTACGCCATCGAGAACGAGGAGCGCGGCACCAACAAGCGCACCAGCTTCCTGTTCACCCCCACCGGCCGCAACAACCGGAACGTGGAGATCACCCAGACCTACAACGTCGATTACGGCTGGGACCTGCTGGGCCGCTACTCCGGCATGTACGTGGCGCGCCACGTGGGCGACGACATGAAGATGGGCCTGGCGCGCATCGTCAACATGCTGGCCAGCGTGCCGAACGTCGATTACGCGGTGCCCGGCAGCAAGATGGCCGCCCCGAAGGTCGAGCAGCGCCCGGCCGAGGATCTGCTGGTGGTCAACGCCGGCAACGTGGAGCGCGGCAACGCGCAGATCCAGGCCTCGATCACCGCCAACAGCGAGTGGATCCGCCGGGTGATGGACGCCAATGGCCTGGAGCCGACCGGCCCGGTCCGCATCATCACCAGCGAGCTCGGCCGCGAGACCTACAACTTCGACGTGGCCCAGCCGGTCCGCAAGAAGGACGGCAGCGCGGTCGGCACGGTGGCGGTGCAGGGCCCGGTCCAGCACGTGCAGACCGAGCCGGCGCGCGTCGCGGTGGCCGCCTACACCGGTTACATGGCGGAACTGGAGAACGTCCGCAACGCCCTGCGCGCGTGGGCGGTGACCTCGGGCTACGAGGTGGTGGACCGTCCGTACGAGGCGTGGAAGTCGGGCGTGGCCGGATCGTTCACCGAGAACGGCCAGTTCGACGTGTACTGGACGCTGAAGTGACGGCCTGACGCCGCGCGCAACGCCTGCGAACGCCGCGCCTGTCGCGGCGTTCGCGTTTCCGGGAGCATGCCGATGCCGCGACACCCGAGGGGATTCGACACCGCCGAGGCGTTCGCCCACCTGGCCCGGCGCGATCGCCGGCTGGGCGCCTGGATGCGCCGGCTCGGCCCGATCCCGGCGGATCCCCGCTGGCGCGGGCGGTTCGACCCGGTCGATGCACTGGCGCGGGCCATCCTCTACCAGCAACTGAGCGGGAAGGCCGCGGCCACCATCGTGTCCCGGGTGGAGGCCGCGATCGGCAGCCAGCGCCTGCATTGCGACACGCTGGCGCGCCGCGACGATGCCGACCTGCGCGGCTGCGGTGTGTCCGGCAACAAGCTGCTGGCCCTGCGCGACCTGGCCCGCCGCGAGGAGGCCGGGGAATTGCCGAGCCTGCGGCGGATGGCGACGATGGACGATGCCGCGATCGTCGACGCGCTGGTCCCGGTCCGCGGCATCGGGCGCTGGACCGTGCAGATGATGCTGATGTTCCGCCTGGGGCGGCCCGACGTGTTGCCAGCGGACGACCTCGGCATCCGCAAGGGCGTGCAGGTGCTGGACGGCCTGGACGCGATGCCCGCGCCCAGGGAACTGGCCGCGCGTGGAGAACGCTGGGGGCCGTACCGGACCTACGCCAGCCTGTACCTGTGGCGCATCGCGGACGCCGCCAGCGCGACCGACCCCGCGGTCAGGCGCTCGCAGGCGTAGCGCGCCCGGCGCGCTAGCCGCCGCGCTGCAGGACCAGTTCCAGCACGAACTTGCTGCCGAAGAACGCCAGCACCAGCAGGGCCATCGCCGCCAGCGTCCAGCGCACCGCCAGCGCGCCGCGCCAGCCCAGCCGCCAGCGCCCCAGCAGCAGCGCGCCGAACGCCAGCCACGACAGCACGCTGAGCACGGTCTTGTGCAGCAGGTGCTGGGCCAGCAGGTCCTGCACGAAGACCAGGCCGGTCAGCAGGGTGGCGGTGAGCAGCACGAAGCCCACCGCGATGGTGCGGAACAGCAGGCTCTCCAGTTCGGTCAGCGGCGGCAGGGCGCGCAGCCACGGGTGGAATTCGCGGCGCCGCAGCGCGCGTTCCTGCCCCCACAGGAAGATCGCCAGCAGCGCCGCGATCGCCAGGGTGGCATAGGCCAGCAGGGCGAGCCACGCGTGCAGCAGCAGCCGCCAGTCCAGCGGCTCCGGCGCGGCGGTGCGCCCGTACAGGCCATGCGCCAGCAGGACCATGGCCGCCAGCGGGAAGGCGACAACGCCCAGTGCGCGCATCCGGCCGCTGGCGCCCACCAGGGCGGTGAGCGCCGCCATGCCCAGCCCCACCAGCGACAGCGCGGCGAAGAAGTGCAGGTCGGTGGCTCCGCTCTCGCGCCACGCCAGCACATGCGCGGAGGCGTGCAGCAGCACGGCCGCCGAGGCCGGCAGCAGCCAGCCCCGCCCCGCGGCATCGTCACGGCGCACGGCGGCCACCAGCCAGCCTGCGGCCAGCAGGTAAAGCGCGACCGCGATGAGAACGATTGTCATCGCGGCAGTGTCGCACAAAGGCCGGGCGCGGGATCGTGCCTGCGGGATCGCGTCCTATAATTGCCGCCCGATTTCCCCTGGTGCGTGCCGCGATGTTCGAATCCCTGACCCAGCGACTGTCCGGCACCGTCCAGCGCCTGCGCGGACGCGGCCGGCTGACCGAGTCCAACATCAGCGAGGCGGTGCGCGAGGTGCGCATCGCGCTGCTGGAGGCGGACGTGGCGCTGCCGGTGGTCCAGGCGCTGGTCCAGCGGATCAAGGTGCGCGCGGTCGGCCAGGAAGTGATGCGCTCGCTGACCCCCGGCCAGGTGCTGGTGCGGATCGTGCGCGACGAGCTGACCGCGGTGATGGGCGCGCAGGCCAACGAGCTCAACCTCAACGTCCCGGCCCCGGCGGTGATCCTGATGGCCGGCCTGCAGGGCGCCGGCAAGACCACCACCGTGGCCAAGCTGGCCAGGCACCTGAAGGACAAGCGCAAGAAGAAGGTGATGGTGGTCAGCGCCGACGTCTACCGCCCGGCCGCGATCGAGCAGCTGCAGACGCTGGCGGGGCAGGTGGGCGCGGCGTTCTTCCCGTCCGATGCCGCGCAGAAGCCGGAGGCCATCGTCCGGGCGGCCATCGCCGAGGCGCGCAAGACCTTCGCCGACGTGCTGATCGTCGACACCGCGGGCCGCACCAGCATCGACGACGCGATGATGGCCGAGATCAAGGCGCTGCACGCGGCGGTCTCGCCGGTGGAAACCCTGTTCGTGGTCGATTCGATGACCGGCCAGGACGCCGCGGTGACGGCGAAGCACTTCGGCGAGGCGCTGCCGCTGACCGGGGTGGTGCTGACCAAGACCGACGGCGACGCGCGCGGTGGCGCCGCGCTCTCGGTGCGCTACATCACCGGCAAGCCGATCAAGTTCATCGGCACCGGCGAGAAGACAGACGGCCTGGACGTGTTCCACCCCGACCGCGTGGCCAGCCGCATCCTGGACATGGGCGACGTGCTGTCGCTGGTGGAGCAGGTCGAGTCGCAGGTCGACAAGGACAAGGCGCAGAAGCTGGCGGAGAAGGTCGCCAAGGGCAAGAAGTTCGACCTCAACGACATGCGCGACCAGCTGGAGCAGATGCAGAACATGGGCGGGCTGTCTGGCCTGATGGACAAGTTGCCAGGCGTGGGCCAGCTGCCGGAGCACGTCAAGCAGCAGGTCACCGGCAAGGAAGTGCCGCGGATGATCGCCATCATCAATTCGATGACGAAGAAGGAGCGCCGCAACCCCGACCTGCTGAACGGCTCGCGCCGGGCGCGTGTGGCCCGCGGCAGCGGGCTGACCCCGGCCGACGTCAACAAGGTGCTCAAGCAGTACCAGCAGATGGAAAAGATGATGGGCAAGCTGGGCCGCGGCGGCATGAAGGGCATGATGCGCGGGCTGAGCGGGATGATGGGCGGGCGCGGCGGCCTGCCGATGCGCTGAGGGCGGCGGGTTTCGCCAGGCCTTTCAAGGCGTTATACTTGCCGGCTTACCCGGCCATTCCGGCCGCTGGGCAACACCGGGAACACACTGCAATGGTCAAGATCCGCCTCACCCGTGGCGGCGCCAAGAAGCGCCCCTTCTACCACATCATCGTCACCGACAGCCGCAGCGCGCGCGACGGCCGCAACATCGAGCGCGTGGGCTTCTACAACCCGGTGGCGCAGGGCGCGGAGAAGCGCGTGGAGCTCGACCTGGACCGCGTCAAGTACTGGGTGGACAACGGCGCCCAGCTGACCGACAAGGTCGCCGACCTGTACAAGGCCGCCGGCAAGGCCGCCTGACCCCTGCCTGGCTGCCCCGCGCGGGCAGCCGCAGCCTGGACGCATGAACGCACCGGACGCCAGCCAGCGGATGATCGCCGTGGGCCGGCTGCACGGTGCGTTCGGCGTGCGCGGCGAAGTGAAGCTGGAAAGCTTCACCGACCCGTTGCGCGCCATCGCGAAATACGAGCCCTGGATCCTGCGCGACGCCCGCGGCGTCGAGCGCAGCTGCGCGGGTGCACGCGTCCGCGAGGGCGTGAAGGGCCTGATCGCCACGCTGCCCGGCATCGGGGACAAGGACGCCGCCGATGCGCTGCGCGGCGTCGACGTGCTGGTGCCGCGTTCCGCGTTGCCGCCGCCGGCGCCCGGCGAGTACTACTGGGTGGACCTCGAAGGCCTGCGCGTGGTCAACATGGACGGCGTGGATTTCGGCACGGTGTCGCACCTGTTCTCGACCGGCGCCAACGACGTGCTGGTGGCACACGGCGAGCGCGAACGGATGATCCCCTTCGTGCAGCCGGATTTCGTCCGCAGCGTGGACTTCGACGCCGGCGTGGTCACCGTGGACTGGGACGCGGACTTCTGAGCGGGGATGCCGATGCGCTTCGACATCGTCAGCCTGTTCCCTGAATTCGTCGCCCAGCTGGCCGCCCACGGCGTGGTGGGACGCGCCGGCGAGCGCGGCCTGCTCTCGATCCACGGCTGGAACCCGCGCGACTTCGCGGAAGGCAACTACCGCCGGGTGGACGACCGTCCCTTCGGCGGCGGCCCGGGCATGGTGATGCTGATCGATCCGCTGCGGGCGGCCCTGCACGCGGCCCGCGCCGCCGATCCCGCGCCGGCGCGGGTGGTCTACCTGAGCCCGCAGGGCCGGCGCCTGACCCAGGCCAGGGTGCGCGCCCTGGCCGGCCTGCCGCGCCTGGTCCTGCTCTGCGGCCGCTACGAGGGCGTGGACGAGCGCCTGCTGCAGGCCGAGGTGGACGAGGAACTGTCGATCGGCGACTACGTGCTGTCCGGCGGCGAACTGGCCGCGGCGGTGCTCATCGACGCGGTGGCCCGGTTGCAGGACGGCGCGCTGAACGACGCCGGCTCGGCGGTGCAGGACAGCTTCGAGGGCGACGGCCTGCTGGATTGCCCGCACTACACCCGGCCGGTCGAGCACGCGCTGGGCGCGGTTCCCGGGGTCCTGCTGTCCGGCAACCACGCGGCGATCGCGCGCTGGCGCCGGCAGCAGGCGCTGGGCCGGACCTGGCTGCGGCGGCCCGACCTGCTTGACCCCCTGGCCCTGGCCCCGGCCGACCGTGCCCTGCTGGAGGAATTCCGGGCCGGCTACGCGCTGGGCCTGCAGGACGCCGGCGAGGACGCGTAAGCCCCTCGCGCGCAAGGGAAAAATCCCGCTATAATGCGCGGCTTCGCGATGCCCGGCCTTGCCGGTTTCCTGCTCCACCAGTGCCATGACGCGGGTCCACGTGCACTCGCGCAACAACGACTCCAACAGGCGCGTGCCACGCACGCAACACGACTTCAGAACAGGTTGATCCCATGAACAAGCCCTCGATCCACACCCTGCTGCAGGACTTCGAATCCGCGCAGGTCACCCGCAAGCTGCCCGACTTCGGCCCCGGCGACACCGTCGTGGTCAACGTCAAGGTCAAGGAAGGCAACCGCGAGCGCGTGCAGGCCTACGAGGGCGTGGTGATCGGCAAGAAGAACGCCGGCCTGAACTCGGCGTTCACCGTGCGCAAGATCTCCCACGGCTTCGGCGTGGAGCGCGTGTTCCAGACCCACAGCGCGACCATCGATTCGGTGACGGTCAAGCGCCGCGGCGACGTGCGCGCCAGCAAGCTGTACTACCTGCGTGGCCTGGAAGGCAAGAAGGCGCGCATCAAGGAAGACCTGGCCGGCAACGCCAAGGCCAAGGCCGCCGCGCAGGCCGCCGCCGCCGCCGAAGCGGCCGCCGCCGCGGAGTAAGGCGAGCGTCGCAGGTCCCGCAACGGCCACCTGCGGGTGGCCGTTCGCGTTTGCGGACCGCGGATCGCGCCGACCATTCCGATGCCGACCCCTGAGGAAATCGCCAGCGTCCGCCTCGACCTGTGGCTGTGGGCCGCGCGGTTCTACAAGACCCGCGCGCTGGCGAAGCAGGCCATCGAGACCGGCAAGGTCGAGGTCGGCGGCCAGCGCGCCAAGCCCGCCCGCAGCGTGCGCCCGGGCGATGTCCTGCAGATCGTGCGCGGCGAGGAACGCTTCGAGGTGGAGGTGCTGGCGCTCAGCGACGCCCGCGGCCCGGCCAGCGTCGCGCAAGCGCTCTACCGCGAGTCCGAGGCGTCGCGGCTGGCGCGCGAGCAGGCGCGGGCGCTGCGCGCGGCGGAGCGCAACGGCTTCCGCGCACCCGAGACCAAGCCGGACAAGCGCGCGCGTCGCCTGATCCGGGCGCTGGGCGACATCGACGCGCTGTGATCGCGAAGACGCCGGCGGGCGCCGGCGTCCTCATTGCCTCAGCGGGATGTCCGCGTCAGCGCAGGTCGAAGCGGTCCAGTTCCATCACCTTGTGCCAGGCGGCGACGAAGTCGTGCACCAGCTTGCCGGCGCCATCGTCGCTGGCGTAGACCTCGGCCAGCGCGCGCAGCACCGAGTTCGAGCCGAACACCAGGTCCACCCGGGTTGCGGTCAGGCGCACGTCGCCGCCGTCGCGCCGGCGACCCTCGAAGCGGTTGCGGCCGGTCGCGGTCCACTCGATGTCGTTGTCCAGCAGGGTGCGGAAGAAGTCGTTGCCCAGCGTCCCGGGCCGATCGCCGAACACGCCGTCCGCGCCACCGTCGTGGTTGGCGCCCAGCGCGCGCAGCCCGCCGACCAGCGCGGTCATCTCCGGCGCGGTCAGCGTCAGCATCTGCGCACGGTCGATCAGCGCGGCCTCGGGGGCCACGCCGTAGCCCACCTTGACGTAGTTGCGGAACCCATCCGCGCGCGGCTCCATCACCTCGAACGACGCCACGTCGGTCTGGTCCTGGCGCGCATCGGTGCGGCCCGGGGTGAACGGCACGCTGACCTCGATGCCGGCAGCACGCGCCGCCTGCTCCACGCCGACGCCGCCGGCCAGCACGATGAGGTCCGCCAGCGAGATCTTCCGGCCCCCCGGCGCGTCCAGGTTGAACTCCGCCTGGATGCGTTCCAGCGCCTTGAGCACCCGCGCCAGCTGCTCGGGCCGGTTGACTTCCCAATCCTTTTGCGGCGCCAGGCGGATGCGCGCGCCGTTCGCCCCGCCGCGCTTGTCGCCACCGCGGAAGGTGGCGGCGGATGCCCAGGCGGTGCCCACCAGCTCCGCCACGGACAGGCCGGCATCGGCGATTCGCTGCCTGAGCCTGGCGATGTCCTGGTCCTGCACCAAGGGGTGGTCGACCGGCGGGATCGGGTCCTGCCACACCAGTTCCTCCTTCGGCACCTCGGGTCCGAGGTAGCGCACGCGCGGTCCCATGTCGCGGTGGGTGAGCTTGAACCAGGCCCGCGCAAAGGCCTCCGCGAACGCCTGCGGGTTCTCCAGGAACCGGCGCGAGATCGGGCCGTAGACGGGGTCGAAGCGCAACGCCAGGTCGGTGGTGAGCATCCGTGGCCGGTGCCGGCGGGCCGGGTCGTGCGCGTCCGGGATGCTGTCCGGGGCGTCCTTGGCCACCCATTGGTGGGCGCCCGCCGGGGACTTCTCCAGTTCCCATTCGAAGCCGAACAGGTTCTCGAAGAAGTTGTTGCTCCACAGCGCCGGGGTGTTGGTCCAGGTCACCTCCAGGCCGGAGGTGATGGTGTCCGGGCCCTTGCCGCTGCGGAAGCTGCTGTGCCACCCGGTGCCCATGGCCGCGATGTCGGCGGCCTCCGGGTCGGGCCCGACGTGCTCCGCCGGCCCGGCGCCGTGGGTCTTGCCGAAGGAATGCCCGCCTGCGATCAGCGCCACGGTCTCCTCGTCGTCCATCGCCATGCGCGCGAAGGTGTCGCGGATGTCGCGCGCGGCCAGCAAGGGGTCGGGGTTGCCGTCCGGCCCCTCCGGGTTGACGTAGATCAGCCCCATCTGCACGGCGGCCAGGGGGTTCTCGAGGTCGCGCGTGTGCACGTCGCCGTCGGCATCGTCATCCGACACCAGCGTGTTGTGGTCCTTGTCCACGCCCTCGGACCCGTGGCTGTAGCGCACGTCGCCGCCCAGCCACTTGTCCTCCGCGCCCCAGTACACGTCCTGGTCGGGCTCCCAGGTGTCCTCGCGCCCGGCACCGAAGCCGAACGTGCGGAACCCCATCGTCTCCAGGGCCACGTTGCCGGTGAGCAGCAGCAGGTCCGCCCACGAGATGGCCTGGCCGTATTTCTGCTTGATCGGCCAGAGCAGCTTGCGCGCCTTGTCCAGGTTGACGTTGTCCGGCCAGCTGTTGAGCGGGGCGAAGCGCTGCTGCCCGCGACCACCGCCGCCGCGCCCGTCCTGGATCCGGTAGGTGCCGGCGCTGTGCCAGGCCATGCGGATGAAGAATCCGCCGTAGTGGCCGAAGTCGGCCGGCCACCAGCTCTTCGAATCGGTCATCAGCGCGCGCAGGTCGCGCTTGAGCGCGTGGTAGTCCAGCTTCCGGAACTCGTCGGCGTAGTTGAAGCGCGGGCCGAGGGGGTTGGACCGGTCGGAATGCTGGTGCAGCAGGTCCACCCGCAACTGGTTGGGCCACCAGTGCAGGTTGGTGGCGCCGCCGCCCGCGGCCTGGCGGAACGGACACTTGGCAAGGGTGGACATGCGCACTCTCCGGCTGGGACGTGCACCTGATCCTACGCCGCGCTCCGATAAACGGAAATCGAACGTTATTACCGGGTCGATAGGGCAGGCCTATCCACGCCGCGCCCGGACATCGCCTCTCAGCGGCTCCCGCGCATCATCCCCGAGCCCAGCTTGAACAGGTCTCCCAGGTCGACCTGGCCGTCGCCGTCCTGGTCCAGCACCGCGCCGAGCAGGCCGCCACCCAGCCCGCCTTCCTGGCGCGCCTCGGTCGCTTCCCGGCCCAGCATCTCGCCCAGGGCCCGGGGTTCGGCACGCGCGCCTCCACCCCCGACGCGCCTGGCCAGGTAGGTCATCACGATCGGCGCGAGGATGCGCAGCAGCGCCTGCGCCTTGTCCCCGCCGAGGCCGGTGGCCTGGCCCAGGCCGGCCTGCGCGCGCGGCAGCTGCCCGCCGAAGATGTGGCCCAGCTGCCCGAGCCCGTCGGTCTGGCGGGTCTGTTGCCCCCCGAGCACCGCGCCGAGCACGTCCCCGATGCCGCCGCTGCCGGCATGGTCGCGGCCCAGCGCCCCCAGCAGGGCTTCGGCGCCCTGCGGCTGGCTGGCGTTGCGTCCCAGCGCGCCCAGGATCATCGGCAGCGCCGCGGCGACCGCGCTGGCGGTCTGTGCCTGGCCGGCGCCGAGCTGGCCGCTGATCCGCTGCAGGGGCGCGCCCGACAGCTCGGAGAAGATGTCATCGGTCAATGCGCTCATGCGGTGCTCCGGTCTGCAGGCGGGGTTCCGGAACGTAGCGGCTGCCGTGTTGCGGCCCGGTGATCGGCTGTCAGGACAGGGCCTTCAGCCGGTACAGCGCCTCCAGCGCCTGCCTGGGCGTGAGTTCGTCCGGGTCGATCGATGCCAGCGCCTCCAGCGCCGCGGACGGCGTGGCGAACAGGCCGATCTGCTGCGGTGCATCCAGCGCGGGCGCGCCCAGCGGGTGGCTGGGCGCGTTGCGGCCCTGGGCCTCCAGCTCCGCCAGGCGCGCGCGCGCCTGCTGCAGCGCCGGCCTGGGCAGGCCCGCCAGCGCCGCCACCTGCAGGCCGAAGCTGCGGTTGGCCGGGCCGGGCCGCACCGCGTGCATGAACACCAGCGCATCGCCGTGCTCCACCGCATCCAGGTGCAGGTTGGCGATGCCGCTGCCGGGCTGGGCCAGCGCGGTCAGCTCGAAGTAGTGCGTCGCGAACAGCGTGTAGCTGCGGTTGGCGGAGGCCAGCTGGCGGGCCACCGCATCGGCCAGCGCCAGGCCGTCGTAGGTCGAGGTGCCGCGGCCGATCTCGTCCATCAGCACCAGCGACTGCTCGGTGGCGTGGTGCAGGATGTAGGCGGTCTCGCTCATCTCGACCATGAAGGTGGACTGCCCGCGCGCCAGGTCGTCGCCGGCGCCGATCCGGGTGAGGATGCGGTCGACCGGGCCGAGGACCGCCCTGGCCGCCGGCACGAAGCTGCCGATGCAGGCCAGCAGCACGATCAGCGCGTTCTGCCGCATGAAGGTGCTCTTGCCGCCCATGTTGGGCCCGGTGATCACGTACATCCGCGTTGCGTCGTCGAACACCAGGTCGTTCGGCTCGAACGGCGCGTCGCGCAGCGCCTCCACCACCGGGTGGCGGCCGCGTTCGATGACGATGCCCGGCGCATCGCGCAGCTGCGGCATCGACCAGTCCAGCGCCTGCGCGCGCTCGGCGAAGGCGGCCAGCACGTCCAGCTCGCTGAGCGCGGCGGCGCAGCCGCGCAGCGGCTCCAGCACCTCGCCGAGCAGGTCCAGCAGGCCGTCGTACAGCAGTTTCTCGCGCGCCAGGGCGCGCTCGCGCGCGGACAGCACCTTGTCCTCGAAGGCCTTGAGTTCTTCGGTGATGTAGCGCTCGGCGCCGGTCAGGGTCTGGCGGCGGGTGTAATGCACCGGTGCCTTGTCCGCCTGGCCCTTGCTGATCTCGATGAAGTAGCCGTGCACGCGGTTGTAGCCGACCTTGAGGGTGGCGATGCCGGTCGCCTGGCGCTCGCGCGCTTCCAGGTCGATCAGGAACTGGTCGGCGTGCGTGGACAGCTGGCGCAGTTCGTCCAGCTCCGCGTCGTAGCCCTGCAGGAACACCCCGCCGTCGCGGGCCAGCAGCGGCGGCTGGGCGACGATGGCGCAGCGCAGCAGGTGCGCGGTGGCGTCGTGCTCGCCCAGGGCAGCGTGCAGCGCGCGCAGGCGCGGCGAATCGATCGCGTCCAGGATCCCGCGCACGGCCGGCAGCAGCTCCAGGCCATCGCGCAGGGTGGACAGGTCGCGCGGACGCGCGCTGCGCAGCGCCACGCGCGCGAGGATCCGCTCCAGGTCGCCCAGGCCGCGGAAGGCATCGCGCAGCAGTACGTCGGCGCGCTGCCCGAGCAGCGCCTGCACCGCGTGGTGGCGTTCGCCCACCGTCCTGCGGTCGCGCAGCGGGCGATGCAGCCAGCGCCGCAGCAGGCGCCCGCCCATCGGGCTGACCGTGCTGTCCAGCACGCCGAGCAGGGTCGCCTTGACGTCCCCATCGACGCGCGAATCCAGCTCCAGGTGGCGGCGGGTGGCCGCGTTCATCGCCACCGCCTCGTCGCCGGATTCCAGCGCGATGGCGCGCAGGTGCGGCAGCCGCTGCTTCTGGGTCTCCTCGATGTAGCCCAGCAGGGCCCCGGCGGCGGCCACCGCGCGCGGGCGGTCTTCCATCCCGAAGGCGGTGAGGTCGTGCACGCCGAAGCACTGCAGCAGCTGGCGGCGCCCGCCATCGGCGTCGAACAGCCAGGGCGCGCGCCGGCGCAGGCCGCGGCATTCCAGCACGGCCGCGGGCCAGTCGCCGTCGTCCGGCACCAGGGTCTCGGCCGGCTGCAGGCGCGCCAGTTCGGCCTCCAGCGCGGAGTCGCCGTCAACCTCGCTGGCGCGCAGGCGTCCGCTGGACAGGTCCGCCCAAGCCAGCCCGTAGCCGCCGCGCCCGCGGCTGATGGCCAGCAGCAGGGTGTCGCGGCGGTCGTCCAGCAGCGCCTCGTCGGTGACCGTGCCGGGGGTGACGATGCGCACCACCTTGCGTTCCACCAGCCCCTTGGCCAGGGCCGGATCGCCGATCTGCTCGCAGATCGCCACCGATTCCCCGAGGGCGACCAGGCGCGCCAGGTACCCCTCGCACGCCTGCACCGGCACGCCGGCCATCGGGATCGGTTGCCCGGCGGAGTTGCCGCGCTGGGTCAGGGTGATGTCCAGCAGCCGCGCCGCCTTGCGCGCATCGTCGAAGAACAGCTCGTAGAAGTCGCCCATCCGGAAGAACAGCAGCACGTCCGGGTGCTCCGCCTTGGCGGCGAAGAACTGGCGCATCAGGGGCGTGTGCTGCTCATTCGACATCGCGGCCGCGGGGCGTGGAGAGGGCCGGCTAGTGTGCCCGATCGGCCCGCTGCACCACGGCGAATGGTGGATACGCACCCGTGTGTTTATGTGTTAGGTTTCCGTTCAAGGCGGTACCAAAAGCCGCTTGCGCGCCATACCCCCACATGGCCGCTCAACTCCACGACGCGCCCGGTCCTGCCGGGCGGTCCTTCAGCGCATCCACTCGAGGGGGATTCCATGTTCCGCAAGCAACCGCAACCCAAGCCCTTGGCCATCGCCCTGCTGGCGGCGCTGTCCGCCGCCGCGCTGCCCGCGCTGGCGCAGGATCCCCCGCCCCAGGAACAAGAGGCGACCACCCTGGATGCCCTGGTCGTCACCGCGCAGAAGCGCGAAGAGGCGCTGCAGGACGTGCCGATCATGGTCACCGCGCTGTCGCAGGAAGCCCTGCAGGACGCAGGCGTGCGCGACATCAAGGACCTGCAGAACGTGGTGCCCGGCCTGACCGTGACCAGCACCCAGAGCGAGGCGATCACCACCGCGCGCATCCGCGGCGTCGGCACGGTGGGCGACAACATCGGCCTGGAGTCGTCGGTCGGCGTGGTGATCGACGGCGTGTACCGCCCCCGCAACAGCGTCGGCTTCGGCGACCTGGGCGAGCTGGAGCGGATCGAGGTGCTGAAGGGCCCGCAGGGCACCGTGTTCGGCAAGAACACCTCGGCCGGCGTGATCAACGTGGTGACCCGCCGCCCCAGCTTCGAGCCGCGTGCCGACGCCGAGCTCACGATCGGCAACTACGACGCGTTCGGCGTGGCCGGGTCGCTGAACCTGCCGCTGGGCGAGGTCGCGGCGTTCAGCCTGTACGCCGCGCACCGCGAGCGCGACGGCTGGATGACCGTGCGCAACGGCATCGCGGCCGGCGCCGACCGCAAGGACTACGACCAGAACTTCAACACCGTGCGCGGCAAGTTCCTGCTGGCGCCGACCGACAACCTCGAGTTCCTGTTCTCCGCCGACTTCACCAAGCGCGACGAGAACTGCTGCACCGCGGTGCAGCTGGTGAGCGGCGACACCGCGCCGCTGGTGAACGCGCTGGGCGGCGGCAATGCCATCGCGATCCCGGCGGATCCCTTCGCGCGCATCGCCTACAGCAACCGCAGCACCGCGCAGAAGATCGAGGACCGTGGCGTCTCCGGGGAAGTGAACTGGACCACCCCGTGGCTGGGCAACGCGACCCTCACCTCGATCACCGCGCTGCGCGAGTGGGAGTCCATCAACGGCCGCGACTTCGACTTCACCGGCGCCGACATCCTGTACAGCAACCCGGAGCGCAACGCCTCGTTCAGCGGCTTCGACACCTTCAGCCAGGAATTCCGCCTGACCGGGTCCACCGACAGCGTGGACTGGATGATGGGCCTGTTCTACGCCAAGGAGGACATCGAGCGGATCGAGTCCTACAACATGGGCAGCGCCTACGAGGCCTACCTGTCCACCCTGGTGGGCGGCCGCGTGCTGGGTTCGGTCGCCGCGGCGATCGCGCCGCTCGGCCTGACGGTCAACGCCGCCAACCCGGCCACCTTCCTGTCGCAGGTCAGCGGCCGCGCGTTCGGCACCAACTACACGGGCGTGGGCGCGCTGGACTACTACGACCAGACCGCCAAGAGCACCGCGCTGTTCACCAACAACACCTGGCATGCGACCGACGCGCTGGACCTGACCCTGGGCCTGCGCTACACGATCGAGAAGAAGGACCTGAAGTCGGTCTACACCAACCCCAACGGCAGCCCGGCCTGCGCCGCGGTGCTGGCCAACACCGCCGCCCGCGTGGGCGGCGCGCTGGCGCAGCGGATCAACAACTTCTCCGCGTTGCCGGCGGCGACCCAGCAGGCGCTGCTGGCGCAGCTGGTGCCGGCCGCGGCGCCGCAGATCGCGGGCTTCATGTGCCTGCCGTGGGCGAACGCCCTGCACGCCGGCCGCGCCACCAACCAGTCGCGCGAGGAGAACGAGTGGTCGGGCACGGTGAAGGCGGCCTACCGCTGGAACCCGAGCGTCATGACCTACGGGTCCTACGCCCGCGGCTACAAGGCCGGCGGCTTCAACCTGGACCGGGTGCAGTCCTCCAACGGCCTGTCCAGCGGCGGCTCGGGCATCCTGCCGGTCAACGACACCGCGTTCCCGGGCGAGTTCGTCGACAGCTTCGAGCTGGGCGCCAAGACCACCTGGGCGGGCGGCAACCTGCTGCTCAACGGCACCCTGTTCCACCAGACCTACAGCGACTTCCAGCTCAACAGCTTCCTCGGCACCAGCTTCGTGGTCCGCGCGATCCCCGAGGTCGTGTCCAAGGGCTTCGACGGCGAAGTGCTGTGGCAGTCGCGCACCGTGCCGGGCCTGGCCTTCCAGGGCGGCCTGACCTACGCCGACACCAAGTACGGCGACGAGCGCCCGACGCCGGAGTTCGCGATCGGTGCCACGCCCGAGGCCTATGGGCCGCTGTACAAGCTGCCCGGCAGCCAGGTGAGCTTCGCGCCCAAGCTGTCGATGTCGGGCGCGGTCACCTACGAATGGGATTTCACCGGCAACCTGATGGGGCGGTTCAACTTCGGCGCGAAGTACATGTCGGACTTCAACACCGGTTCCGACCTGGACGTGGAGAAGGAGCAGGAGGGCTACACCGTCGCCAACGCGCGCATCGGCATCGGTTCGCGCGACCGCACCTGGATGGTGGAACTGTGGGGCCTGAACATCTTCGACACCGATTACGTGCAGGTCGGCTTCGACGGCCCGCTGCAGGCGGTGGGCTCGCCGCTGCCGAACTCCCAGCACGCGGCCAGCGACCCGAAGAACACCTACAACGGGTTCCTGGGCGCGCCGGCGACCTATGGCGTGACCCTGCGCATGCGCTTCTGACCGTTCGTTCCACGCACGTCCCGGACGGCCCGCGCAAGCGGGCCGTTCGCGTTGGGGCCATGCAGTCGCGCCGCGCCCCGGCTTGCGGTACAACGCGGTCTGCCCCCGCATCCGGCACCCGCATGGCCGCGCCCACCGACACCGAACTCGATGCCCTGGCCCAGTCGCTGGGCGCTCGCCTGCTGGCCGCGCGCCAGATGCTGGTGACCGCCGAGAGCTGCACCGGCGGCTGGATCGCCAAGGCGGTCACCGACATCGCCGGGTCGTCGGCCTGGTTCGATTGCGGCATGGCCGCCTACAGCTACGAAGCCAAGCAGGCGCTGCTGGGCGTCAGCCCGCAGACGCTCGAAGTGCACGGCGCGGTGAGCCGCGAGACGGCTGTCGAAATGGTCAGCGGGGCGCTGGTGCATTCCGGAGCCAGCATCGCGGTGGCGGTGACCGGCATCGCCGGTCCCGGCGGCGGCACCGAGGACAAGCCGGTGGGCACGGTGTGGGTGGCCTGGAAGCGGCGGGGCGGCTACCCGCATGCCGAGGTCTTCCACTTCGGGGGCGACCGCGATGCGGTGCGCAGGCAGACCGTGGCCGCCGCGTTGCGGGGCCTGGAGCGACAGCTCGACTGACCGGGCGGGGCGTTGACGGCCGGATCCGTTAGTAGTATTACTACTAACCATGAGCCTGACCGACACCCAGCGCGCCATCCATGCCTTCATCGCCGAACGCATCGAGGCCGACGGGTTCGCGCCGTCGCAGGCCGAGATCGCCCGCGCCTTCGGCTTCAGCGGCGTGCGCGGCGCGCAATACCACCTGGAGGCGCTGGAAGCGGCCGGCATCGTGGAGCGCAGCCCCGGCCGCGCCCGCAGCCTGCGCCTGCTGCAGGCCCCGGATGGACCGCAGCAGCTCGCGCTGCCCTCCGACGACGGGGTGTTGCCCCTGCCCGTGCTCGGCCAGGTGGCGGCGGGGGTGCCGATCGGGGCGGACATCGGGTCGGACCAGGTGATCCTGATGGATCGCGCCCTGTTCTCGCCCACGCCGGATTACCTGCTGCGGGTGAAGGGCGATTCGATGCGCGACGAAGGCATCTTCGACGGCGACCTGATCGGCGTGCATCGCACCAGTGAGGCGCGCAGCGGACAGGTCGTGATCGCCCGCATCGACGAGGAAATCACCGTCAAGCTGCTGAAGATCGGGCAGGGCGCGCAGGGGCGCCGGACCATCCGCCTGCTGCCGCGCAACCCGGATTACGCCCCCATCGAGGTGCGTCCCGGCCAGGACTTCGCCATCGAGGGCCTGTACTGCGGACTGGTGCGGCCCAATGCATGAGCTGCGCGTGCCGGCCGCGCGCAATCCCCAGGCCGCGGCGGGGGATTGCCTGATCGCGCGGGACGCGCGCGCCGCCCATCCTGCATCCACGGCAGGTGGCGTCGCACCCCGTGCGATCCGCACCGCCTAACCTGTTTCCAGACCCGGATACCCACTTGAGGAGCACCACCATGGACGAGAACAAGAAGCGCGCGCTTGCGGCGGCCCTGGGCCAGATCGAGCGCCAGTTCGGCAAGGGTTCGGTGATGCGCATGGGCGACCGCCCCGTGGAGGTGGTGGAGACGATCGGCACCGGTTCGCTGATGCTGGACATCGCGCTCGGCATCGGCGGGCTGCCCAAGGGCCGCGTGGTGGAGATCTACGGCCCGGAGTCCTCGGGCAAGACCACCCTCACCCTGCAGGCGATCGCGCAGTGCCAGAAGCAGGGCGGCACCGCCGCCTTCATCGACGCCGAGCACGCGCTGGACCCGACCTATGCGCAGAAGCTGGGCGTGAACCTGGACGAGCTGTACCTCTCGCAGCCGGATACCGGCGAGCAGGCGCTGGAGATCGCGGACATGCTGGTGCGCTCCAACGCGGTGGACATGGTGGTGGTCGACTCGGTGGCCGCCCTGACGCCGAAGGCGGAGATCGAGGGCGAGATGGGCGACCAGCTGCCCGGCCTGCAGGCGCGCCTGATGAGCCAGGCCCTGCGCAAGCTGACCGGCAACATCAAGCGCAGCAACTGCATGGTGATCTTCATCAACCAGCTGCGCCAGAAGATCGGCATCATGATGCCGGGGCAGAGCAACGAGGTCACCACCGGCGGCAACGCGCTGAAGTTCTACGCCTCGGTGCGCCTGGACATCCGCCGCATCGGCAGCATCAAGAAGGGCGACGAGATCATCGGCAACCAGACCCGGATCAAGGTGGTCAAGAACAAGCTGGCGCCGCCGTTCAAGCAGGTGATCACCGAGATCCTGTACGGCGAGGGCATCAGCCGCGAGGGCGAACTGATCGACATGGGCGTGGACGCCAAGCTGGTCGAGAAGGCCGGCGCCTGGTACAGCTACGACGGCGAGCGGATCGGCCAGGGCAAGGAGAACGCGCGCCAGTACCTGAAGGAGAACCCGGCCTCGGCGCAGAAGCTGGAAGCGGCGCTGCGCGAGAAGTTCGTGCCCGAAGAGGCGCCGCGCGACGAAGCCAACGACTGATGGGTCCGGGCGGCGACGACGACCAGGCATCCTCGTCTGCGCCGACGCGTCGCCGCCGCCCGGAGCCCAGCCCGTTGCAGCGCGCGCTGGGCCTGCTGACCCGGCGCGAGCATTCGCGCCGGGAGCTGGCACGCAAGCTGGCGGCGCGCGGGGTGGACCCCGCCGACGCGGGCGCGGCGATCGACCGGCTGGCGGCCGCCGGCTGGCAGGACGATGCGCGCTTCGCCGCATCCCTGGTCCGCAGCCGGGCGTGCGCGGGCTATGGCCCGGCGTTCGCCAGGGCCGAACTGCGGACCCACGGGTTGCCCGACGAGCTGGTCGCCGCGGCGCTGGATGGATTCGATGGCGACTGGGGCGAAATCGCCCGTGACCAGGTGCGCCGGCGCTTCCCGGGCGCAGGTGCCGGCGATGCGGTGCAGGGGCGCAAGGCGATGGACTTCCTGCTGCGGCGGGGCTTTTCGATGGCGCTGGCGCGCCTGGCCACGGAGCGCGAGGCGGACCCGGCCGCGGAATGACGGCGCGCGCCCTGTAAACTGCGCGGATTGGGTTGCCAACTCCATTCCGCGCCCGCATCGTGACGGGATCGCGGCGTGGCCGGTTGCCCGCCTCCATCCGATGACCCCATGAACGCGCCCCCCAAGCTCAGTACCGCCGATATCCGCCGGGATTTCCTGGATTTCTTCGCCGCCAAGGGCCACGTGATCGTGCCTTCGGCACCGCTGGTCCCGGGCAACGATCCCACGTTGCTGTTCACCAACTCGGGCATGGTCCAGTTCAAGGACGTGTTCCTCGGTGCGGAGAAGCGCAGCTACGTCCGCTGCGCCGACGTGCAGCGCTGCCTGCGCGCGGGCGGCAAGCACAACGACCTCGACTCGGTGGGCTACACCGCGCGCCACCACACCTTCTTCGAGATGCTGGGCAACTGGTCGTTCGGCGACTATTTCAAGAAGGAGGCGATCGCCTGGGCCTGGGAGCTGCTCACGCAGGTATGGAAGCTGCCTCCGGAGCGCCTGCTGGCGACCGTGTACCACACGGACGACGAGGCCTACGCCATCTGGCTCAACGACATCGGCCTGCCGCCGGAACGCATCGTGCGCATCGGCGACAACAAGGGCGCGCCCTACGCCTCGGACAACTTCTGGCAGATGGCCGACACCGGTCCCTGCGGCCCGTGCACCGAGATCTTCTACGACCACGGCCCGGGCCATGCGGGCGGCCCGCCAGGTTCGCCGGACGAGGACGGCGACCGCTACATCGAGATCTGGAACAACGTCTTCATGCAGTTCGACCGCGCCGCCGACGGCACGCTGACGCCGCTGCCGGCGCCCTGCGTGGACACCGGCATGGGCCTCGAGCGGCTGGCGGCGATCCTGCAGGGCGTGCATTCGAACTACGAGATCGACCTGTTCCAGGCCCTGATCCGGCACGCGGCGGAGCTGACCGGCACCGCGGACCTGGACCACAAGTCGCTGCGGGTGATCGCCGACCACATCCGCGCCAGCGCGTTCCTGATCGTCGACGGCGTGCTGCCTTCGAACGAGGGCCGCGGCTACGTGCTGCGCCGGATCATCCGCCGCGCGCTGCGCCACGGCTGGATGCTGGGCGTGCGCCAGCCGTTCTTCCACAAGCTGGTCACCACGCTCGACGCACTGATGGGCGAGGCCTACCCGATCCTGCGCGAGGGCCGCGCCACCGCCGAGCGCGCGCTCAAGGCGGAGGAGGAGCGTTTCGCCGAAACGCTGGATTCGGGCATGCGGATCTTCAACGACCTCGCCGCGAAATCCGGCGACACGATCCCCGGCGCCGACGCGTTCCGCCTGTACGACACCTACGGCTTCCCGCTGGACCTGACCCAGGACATGGCGCGCGAGCGCGGGATGGCGGTGGACGTGGCCGGCTTCGACGCGGCCATGGCGCAGCAGAAGGACACGGCGCGCGCGGCCGGCAAGTTCGGCGGCGGCGTGCAGCTGCCGGCGGAACTGGCGTCGCGCCTGGCGCCCACCGCGTTCCTGGGTTACGACCAGCTGGAGGCCGGCAGCCTGGAGGTGGTGGCCCTGATCAGCGGCGGCAAGCCGGTAGACGTGGTGGAGGCGGGCGAGGATGCGCTGGTGATCCTGGACCGCACCCCCTTCTACGCCGAATCCGGCGGGCAGGTGGGCGACACCGGCGCGCTGGATGGCGTCGAAAGCCGCTTCACCGTCGCCGACACGCTGAAGCTCGCCGGCCAGTTCCACGGCCATGCAGGTCGCGTGCAGTTCGGCCGGCTGCAGGTGGGCGACCACGTCCACGGCGCGATCGATGCCGACCGCCGCGACGCCACCATCCGCAACCACAGTGCCACGCACCTGCTGCACGCGGCGCTGCGCGAGGTGCTGGGCACCCATGTCCAGCAAAAGGGGTCGCTGGTGGCGCCGGATCGCCTGCGCTTCGACTTCTCGCATTTCCAGCCGGTCACGCCGCTGGAACTGGCCGAGATCGAGCGCCGGGTGAACGCCGAGGTGCGCGCCAACCATGAAGGCGAGGTCCGCCACATGGGCATGCAGGAGGCGCTGGATTTCGGCGCGATGGCCCTGTTCGGCGAGAAGTACGGCGAGCAGGTGCGCGTCTTGCGCTTCGGCGCCACCTCGACGGAACTCTGCGGCGGCACCCACGTGGGCCGCACCGGGGACATCGGCCTGTTCAAGATCGTGTCGGAGGGCGGCGTCTCCGCCGGGGTGCGCCGGATCGAGGCGCTGACCGGGCAGGGCGCGCTGGACCACGTGGCCGAGCAGGAGCGCCGGCTGGGCGAGGCGGTGGCGCTGCTGGGCGGCACGCCGGCCGAGGTCGGCGAGAAGCTGCGCGCGCTGGTCGAACGCCAGAAGAAGCTGGAGCGGGAGCTGGATGCGCTGAAGGCCAGGGCGGCCAGTGGCGCGACCAGCGATCTGGCCGGCCAGGCGCAGGACATCGGCGGGATCAAGGTGGTCGCGGCCCGGCTGGAAGGCCTGGACGCCAAGGCGCTGCGCGAGGCGATCGACCGCCTGAAGCAGCAGCTCGGCGATGCGGTCGTGGTGCTGGCTGGCGCGCAGGGCGGCAAGCTGGCGCTGGCGGCCGGGGTCAGCGGCGCCGCGCTGGGCCGGCTCAAGGCCGGGGAGTTGCTGGCGCAGGTCGCCACCCGCGTGAACGGCAAGGCGGGGGGGCGGCCGGACATGGCCCAGGGCGGCGGCGAGGACGGTCCGGCGCTGGCCGCGGCGTTGCAGGATGTCGCCGAACGGGTGCGCGCCGCGGTGCTCCGGCCATGAAGCGGCGCTTGTCCTCGATGAACCCGGCCCCGTATGATCGGGACGATCGGACTGAGGCGACCTCCGGGGCGCTGCCCGCGGTGCCCGCCGCACGCGACAGGGGAGTTGCATCATGTTGATCTTGACCCGCCGGGTTGGCGAGACCCTGATGATCGGAGATGCGATCACCGTCACCGTGCTCGGCGTCAAGGGCAACCAGGTGCGCATCGGCATCACCGCCCCGAAGGACGTGGCGGTGCATCGCGAGGAGATCTACCAGCGCATCCAGCAGGACGACAAGGGCGGCGACAAGCCGGACTGAGGTTTGCCGGATCGCGGGCCAGCCTGTATCCTTCGCGCTCGCTTGAACAGCCTCGGAGACTTGCCCGAGAGGCCGAAGGGGCTCCCCTGCTAAGGGAGTATGGGGTCAAAAGCTCCATCGAGGGTTCGAATCCCTCAGTCTCCGCCACCCTGGCTGGTCATGCGTCCTGCAACACGCCGCGATTGACGATGCTTTCGGCAAGCCGGCATAATTCCGCTTCTGCGCCCGTAGCTCAGTTGGATAGAGCACCAGGCTACGAACTTGGGGGTCGGAGGTTCGAATCCTTCCGGGCGCGCCACCTTGACCGAACCAGCCTTGCGGCTGGTTTTGTCGTTTCAGGAAGCTGGTTTTCCGGATTGGCTTCGCTGTTTGGCGGCCCCGGAAGGCACGGTGCGCCGGGGACGCGCTACGCTCGCGTCCCCTGATGCGCACGCGGACGTTGCATGACCACCACGGAAGTCTTCATCGTGGCGATGTTGCTGGTGTTCGCCGTGCCCTACCTGGTCTGGCGGCTGGGCCGCACCGATTACTGGGCGCCGCTGGTGGTGGTGCAGATCATCGCCGGCATCCTGCTCGGGCCGGGGGTGCTGGGGCACTGGTTTCCGGACTACTACGCCTTCGTGTTCGCGCCGGAGGTCATCGCCGCGCTCAATGGCGTGGCCTGGTGGGCGGTCATGCTGTTCGTCTGGCTGGCCGGCATCGAACTGGAACTGGGCGAAGCCTGGGCGCACCGCCGCGAAAGCCTGCTGACCGCCGCGCTGGCATTGGGCGTGCCCCTGCTGACGGGCTGCCTGGCCGCCTGGTGGCTGCTGGCGCAGGATGGCTGGGTCGGAGCGCGCGCGCAGCCCGCGCAGTTCGTGGCCGGAGTGGGCATGGCCTGCGCGGTGACCGCGCTGCCGATCCTGATCCTGCTGATGGAAAAACTGGAGATCCTGCGCACCCGGCTGGGGCAGCGGATCCTCCGCTACGCGAGCCTCGACGACCTGGCGATCTGGGGGGTGCTGGCGTTGATCCTGCTGGACTGGGAACGGATCGGGCGGCAGGCCGGTTTCCTGCTGCTGTTCCTGCTGGCCGCCAAGGGGCTGCGCTGGACGATGCCGCGCCTGCCCGCGGCGGACCGCTGGTTCGCCTCGCTGGTGTGGCTGTTGCTGTGCGGCCTTGGCGCGGACTGGGCCGGCCTGCACTACATGGTCGGCGCGTTCCTGGCGGGAGTGCCGATGGAGCGCCGCTGGTTCGACGGGGACCAGCTGGACCTGCTGCGCCGGCATGTGTTGCTGGTACTGATGCCGGTGTTCTTCCTCAGCACCGGCCTGAAGACCGGCTGGAGCATGCAGGGTGGCCACGTGCTGCTGGCCGCGGGGCTGCTGCTGGTGGCGTCGGTCGGCGGCAAGCTGCTGGGCGTGCGCATCGCGGGGCGGCTGCTGGGCTGGTCGCGCGCGGAGGCCTCGGTGATCGGCTGGCTGCTGCAGACCAAGGCGCTGATCATGATCATCTTCGCCAACGTCCTGCTGGACAAGGCGATCATCACGCCGGCCACCTTTACCGCGCTGCTGCTGATGGCGGTGGCCAGCACCATGCTCACCGTGCCGATGGTCGCGCCGCGCCTGCGCGACGGCGATGCGGCCGTGGATGCCGCAACCGGCGCCGGGCGCGGTTAGACTCGGCGCATGCGTCGCAAGGACCGGACCACATCGCTCGACATCGCGCATCGCGCCGGGGTGTCGCAGGCCACCGTGTCGCGCGTGCTGCGCGGCAGCCCGCTGGTGAATGCCGAGACCCGCCGCCGGGTGGAGGAGGCGGTGCGCGAACTCAACTACAAGGTCGACCGCCATGCCTCCAGCCTGCGCACCCAGCGCGCGGGCACGCTGGCGCTGCTGCTGTTCGAGGACCCGACCCCAGACGACTCGCACATCAATCCGTTCTTCCTGGCCATGCTGGGTTCGATCACCCGCGCCTGCGCGCGGCAGGGGCACGACCTGCTGGTCTCGTTCCAGCAGCTGTCCGACGACTGGCATGCGGACTACGAGGACAGCATGAAGGCCGACGGCCTGATCCTGCTGGGCTACGGGGACTACATCGCCTACGAGAGCAAGCTCGCGCACCTGGTGGCGCAGGGCACCCACTTCGTGCGCTGGGGGCCGGTGCTGCCCGGCCAGCCGGGCATCTCGATCGGCTGCGACAACGCCGAGGGCGGGGCGATGGTCGGCCGCCATTTCGTGGCGACCGGGCGCCGGCAGGTGGCGTTCCTGGGCGATGCGTCCACCCATTACCCGGAGTTCTTCGCGCGCTATTGCGGCTGCGATGCCGCATTGCGCGAGGCGGGTTTGCGCATGAACCCGTCGCTGCAGGTGGATGCGCCCAGCACCGAGCAGGCCGGCTACGATGCCGCGCGCACGCTGCTGGCGCGGGGCCAGCCGTTCGATGCGCTGTTCGCCGCCAGCGACCTGATCGCGATCGGCGCGCTGCACGCGCTCAAGGAGGCCGGCCTGCGCGTGCCGCAGGACGTGGCCGTGGCCGGCTTCGACGGCACCCCGATGGCGCGATTCTCCAACCCGCCGTTGACCACCGTCGTTCAGGACACCTCGCGCGCCGGCGAACTGCTGGTGGACACCCTGCTGCAGCTGGTGCGCGAACAGCCCGCGCAGAGCGTGACCCTGGCGCCGACCCTGCAGGTCCGGGCCTCCAGCGCCGCGTGAACCACGCGCCCCGCCTTCAGGGCGAGGGCGGCGGCGTGTAGGGGACCGGCGCCACCGTGCGAGCGCGCAGCGGTGCCAGCGCGGCCTTCAGCGACGGCGCGGTGACCGCGGCGTCCAGCACGTAGACCTCCACACCGTGCGCCGGGACGGTCGCGCGCAGGGCGCCGCCGCTGGCCACCTGCACCGTCCCGCCGGCGACCGCGGCGCGCCAGCGGCCTGCCTGCAGGTGCTCGCGGATCTCGAACGCCGCCGGCGCATCGCCCTTGTTGAGCAGCACCAGCGCGATCTGCCGGACATCGCCGTGCTGCAGCACCCGATAGAACGCCGCGCGCTCGCCCTGCATCTGCAGGGTGAGCTGCAGCCCGCGCTGCAGCGCCGGCGTGGCCTCGCGCACCCGGGCGATGCGGGCGAGCGCGGTGCGGATCGGGTGGGCGCGCGCGGCCTGGATGCCTTCGGTGCCGAAGTAGTTGCGGTTGCCCGCGTGCTCCGCGGTGCCGCGCATGAAGGCCATCTCCGAGCCGTAGTAGATGACCGGGATCCCGCGCGCGGTGAACAGGAAGTTGTGCGCGTCGATGAAACCCGCATCGTCGGCGTCCAGCCGCGGCATGTCGTGGTTGTCGTAGAACGTCATCAGCTCGTACGGGTTCGCGTAGGGGCCGGTGTCCAGGTACAACCGCCCGGCCAGTTCCTGGTAGCCCGCGCGCTCGCGGCCGAACACGCGCGCCATGCCTTCCTTCAGCGGGAAGTCCAGCACGCTGACGCCGCCGTTCTCCGCGCGGGTGTGCTGCGCGATCTTGTTCGGGTCGTAGTCGAAGGCCTCCGCGAACATGAACATGCCGGGCTTCTGCACGCGCATGCGGCGGGTGAACTCGCGCCAGAAGTCGTGCGGCATCCACGGGATGGTGTCGATGCGGAAGGCGTCCGCGCCCTGCGCGATCCACTGCGCATACGCACCGGCCAGGTAGTCCATGACCGCGGGGTTGTTCTCGTTGAAGTCGGACAGTTCCGCCAGCCCGGGAGTGGTGTTGAAGAAGGCGTGCAACGGGTTGCCGGCCGGGTCCAGCTTCGACGGGTGCAGGTTCTGGTGGTCGGCGATCACCCTGCCGGTTGCGTCGTGCACCTCGCCGTACCCGGGCTGGTCGCGCGGCATGGTGTAGGACGGCGAGCCGTGGTTGGCCACGATGTCCAGCACCACCTTCATGCCCTTGCCGCGCACGGCGCGCGCGAAGCCGGCGAAGTCCAGGCCCGGGCTGGGCAGGTGCTCGTCCAGCCGGTGGAAGTTGACGCCCCAGTAGCCGTGGTAGCCGGTCTTGCCGCCGTCGGTCCAGAAGCCGTCCTTGACCGCGGGCTTGCCGCCGGTGAACGCCTCGTCGGGGTTGTCCACGATGGGGGTAATCCACAACGCGCCGAAGCCCATCTCGCGGATGTAGTCCAGGTGGTCGACGATGCCCCTGAAGTCGCCGCCCAGGTAGCCCACGTTGTCGCCCGCCGCTTCCGCGCCGGGCGTGGGCCGGTCGAAGGTGCGCAGCGCCGGGTCGCCCGCCGCCTGGTCGCGCTGGTCGTTGGACGGATCGCCGTTGACGAAGCGGTCCGTGAGCACGAAATACACCGCGTCGCTGGCCATCGGTTCCGCGGTGCCGATGAAGTCGTCCATCGCCTCCACCGCGGCAGCCGGCGGCGCGGGCGGGAGGGACGCGCAGGCGGCGAGGCCGGCCAGCACGGCGAACGAAAGCAGGGCGGGTCGGATGCGCGGCACGTCAGGGGTTCCTCTCGTGGAAGATGGCGCCGGCTCAGTGCGCGGCGGCCGGGGCGTCCATGGCGATCGCCGGCTCGCGGACCCGCGCCAGGCACAGGGCCGCGACCAGCAGGCTGGCCCCGCTGATCACCAGGCCGAAGATCGCCTGGTTGCCGAACAGGTTGCGCAGCGCGGGGCCGAGCAGCGTGGCGGCCACGATCTGCGGGATCACGATGAACATGTTGAAGATGCCCATGTAGACGCCCATCTTGGCCTCGTCCAGGTGCGAGGCCAGCAATGCGTACGGCATCGACAGGATGCTGGCCCAGGCCACCCCGACCAGCGCGAAGCTGCCGATCAGCCAGGCGGGCGAGGGCACCACGTACATCGACAGGAAGCCGGCGCCGCCGAGCACCAGTGCGCCGAAGTGCACCAGCCGCCGGTTGAGCGGGCGACGCGCCGCGTAGAACGCCAGCAGCAGCGCCACCAGCATCGAGGACAGGCCGTAGTAGCCCATGTACGCGCCCACCAGGTCCGCCGCGTCCTGGAACGCGGCGTTGGCCTGCTGGAAGGCGGCGGCCTGCGCGGGAACGGCGGCGTCGAACGCGGCCGGGTCGGGCGCGGGCGCGCCGAACACGTGCTCGGTCAGGCCGGGCGTGGCCATCGACCACATCGCGAAGAACGCCAGCCAGCTGAAGAACTGGACCAGGCCGATCGCGCGCATCTGCTGCGGCATGCGGCGGATGTCGGCCAGGATCTCGGCGAGCGCGCCCTTGCCGGCGCGCTGCTGCTCGCGGAAGCGCTGCAGGTCCTCGGGCGGGTATTCCTTCGTCGTGAACACCGTGACCAGGATGCTGGCCAGGAACACGAACGCGCCGATCGAGAACGCCACCTTGACCGAGGGCGGCACCACGCCCGGGCCGGCTTCGTTGGGCACGCCCAGCTGCGCCACCAGCCACGGCAGGTTGCTGGCCACCCAGGTGCCGATGCCGATGATCAGGGTCTGCAGCACGAAGCCGTACGAGCGCTGGCGCTCCGGCAGCTTGTCCGCCACCAGCGCGCGGAACGGCTCCATCGAGATGTTGATCGAGGCGTCCAGCACCCACAGCAGCCCCGCCGCCATCCACAGCGTGGGCGAGTGCGGCATGAACAGCAGCGCGATCGAACTGAGGATCGCGCCGACCAGGAAGTACGGGCGCCGCCGGCCCAGGATGGGGTGCCAGGTGCGGTCGCTGAGGTAGCCGATGACCGGCTGCACCAGCAGGCCGGTGAGCGGCGCGGCGATCCACAGCAGCGGCAGCGCGTCCTTCTCCGCGCCCAGCGTCTGGAAGATGCGCGACATGAAGCCGCCCTGCAGCGCGAAGCCGAACTGGATGCCCAGGAATCCGAACGACATGTTCCAGATCTGCCAGAACGACAACTGCGGCTTGGACGCCATCGGGGCCTCGGTGCGCGATGCGGGAAACAGGCCGCAGTGTGCAGGCGCGGATGGCCCGCGTCGTGATGCAGCGCGGCATATTCCGGGGGTTTGCGGCACCCATCGATGATGTAAACGTATTCACCGCGGGCATGACCGGTGGCCCGCGTGCCGCACGCGCCACAGGCCGCATCATCGCCGCCTGTGGCAGGCATGCGGGGCGGGGATGGCGGATCAGCACTGGTGGCGTGGCGCGGTGGTCTACCAGATCTACCCGCGCAGCTTCCTGGACACCGACGGCGATGGCGTGGGCGACCTGCCCGGCATCGTCGCGCGCCTGGACTACGTGGCGTCGCTGGGCGTGGACGCGATCTGGGTCTCCCCGTTCTTCACTTCGCCGATGGCGGACTTCGGCTACGACATCGCCGACTACCGCGACGTGGATCCGCTGTTCGGCACGCTGTCGGATTTCGACGAACTGCTGCGGCAGGCGCATGCGCGCGGCCTGAAGGTGATGATCGACCAGGTGCCCAGCCACTGTTCGATCGAGCACCCGTGGTTCGCCGAAAGCCGCCAGGACCGGGTCAACCGCAAGGCGGACTGGTTCGTGTGGGCGGACGCCCGGGACGACGGCAGCCCGCCCAACAACTGGCTGTCGATCTTCGGCGGCGTGGCCTGGACCTGGGACCCGCGCCGGCGCCAGTACTACCTGCACAACTTCCTCAGCTCGCAGCCCCAGCTGAACTTCCACAACCCCGACGTGCGCGCGGCGCAGCTGGACAACCTGCGCTTCTGGCTGCAGCGCGGGGTGGACGGCTTCCGCCTGGACTCGATCAACTTCCCGTTCCACGACGCGCTGCTGCGCGACAACCCGGCCAAGCCGCTGGAACTGCGCCAGGGCCGCGGCTTCAGCCCGGACAACCCGTACGCGTTCCAGTACCACACCTACAACAACACGCGACCGGAGAACCTGGGCTTCCTGGAGGAGGTACGGCGGCTGATGGACGGGTATCCGGACGTGGCCGCGCTGGGCGAGATCTCCTCCGACGATTCGCTGGCCACCATGGCCGAGTACGTGCAGCCGGGCAGGCTGCACATGGGCTACAGCTTCGAGCTGCTGACCGACGACGGCTCGCCCGCGCACATCCGCCGCACCGTGGAGGCGCTGGAGGCGCGGCTGCAGGGCGGCTGGCCGTGCTGGGCGATCTCCAACCACGACGTGCAGCGCGCGGTGACCCG
>CBFGMM010000011.1:0-30649 GCA_965649855.1 uncultured Thermomonas sp.
ATCGAACACGTGCTGGCCGCGCACCCAGCCGTCAGCCTGGCGTGTGTGCTGCCGCGGCAGGGCGAGCACGGCGGACTCGTCGCCTACGCGCGGGCCGGGGCCCCGGTCGAGGCCGCCGCGCTGATCGGCACTATCCAGCTGCGCCGGCGCGCGGGACCCGGCGCAGCGCGCGCAGCGGCTGCGTGCGCGGCGGCCAGGATTTTCGCATCCAGGCCCGGGTCAGGTGCCTCGCGCCCGTGCAGCCGCGGCAGCGCCGCGGCCAGCGCGCGCTCCCCGGCATCCAGCGGCTCGCGGCGGTCGCTCATGCCGGCAGCCTCGCACGCAACTTGTCCATCGCATAGCGCAGGCGCGACTTCACGGTTTCCCGGCCCACCCCGGTGATCGCGCCGATCTCCTCCAGGGTCAGCTCCTGCTCCAGCCGCAACAGCAGGACCTCGCGCTGCTCCGGCGGCAGGTCGTCGAGCGCCAGCTGCAACTGGCGGCGCCGCTCGAATTCCGAGAGCGCGCGTTCCGGCGAGTCCGGGTCCACCAGCCGCGCGGTGCGCAGGTCGGCGTCGGCCGGCGCGGGCGGGCGGTGCCTGAGGCTGCGCCAGTGGTCGCCCAGGCGGTGGTGGGCGATGGTGTACAACCAGGTCGCGAAGCCGGGGTTCGGCGTCCAGCCCGCGCGCGCCGCGATGACCCGCTGCCATACGTCCTGGAAGAGCTCGTCGGCCAGGGCATTCTCGCGCACATGGCGCAGCAGGTAGCGGTACAGCCGGCCGCGATGGCGCGCGTACAGGCGCTCGAACGCGGTCGCATCGCCCGCGGCATAGGCAAGCATCAGGTCCTCGTCGCTGGCGTCCTGGCCGTCCATGCCACCCAGCGTAAGCCGTGCCGGGGGTACCGGGAAGGGCGCCTGGCGGGCGGCCGGGCACGTGGCGGCGGAAAGCGGTCGCATGCGCACGCCAACGCGCGGCCGCAGGCAACGGGGTTTGCCGGTGGCGGGGCACTGATGCGTTCCAGGCATTATGCTCACGACCATGAACCAGGTCCGGGACACGCGGAGCGAGCGCAAGGCGGGGGGCCCCCAATCCCGCGCCGCGCTCGACGCCCCGCAGTTGCTGCACCTGCTGGAGCAGGCCGAGCACCGGATCGAGACCCTGCGCCGCTCCGAGCGCCTGCAGCAGGCGCTGTACGCGATCGCCGACCTGTCCGGCGGCAGCCTGGACACGCAGGACATGCTGCGCCGCATCCACGCCGTGGTCGGCGAGCTGATGTACGCCGAGAACTGCTACATCGTGCTGTACGACGAGGAACGCATGAAATTGCGCTTCCTGTACTTCGTCGACCAGCAGGACGGATGGGTCAACGATCCGGCCGCGGAACTGGATGTCTCCGAGCAGGAGAACGGCCTGACCATGCAGCTGCTGCGCACGGGCGAGGCGATGCGCGGCCCGTCGCACGTGCTGCGCGAGCTGCACGGGGTGCGCTGGCACCCGGGCAGCGGGCCGGACAGCGCCGACTGGCTGGGCGTGCCGATGCTGCGCGACGGCCGGGTGGTGGGCGGGGTGGTGGTGCAGAGCTACGAGCGCCCGGGGTTGTACAGCGAGGAGGACCGCGCGCTGCTCGCCTACGTGGCCCAGCACATCCTCACCGCGCTGGACCGCCACCATGCGCGCGAGCAGCTGGAGCAATGGGTGGAGCAGCGCACCCAGGAACTGCGGCAGGCCAACCAGCACCTGCAGGCCGAGGTGCTGGAGCGCCAGCGCTCGCAGGAACTGCAGCGCGCGCTGTTCCGGATCGCGGAACTGTCGATGGCCAGCGCCACCCTGGAGCAGTTCTACGCGGAGATCCACAAGGTGGTGGGCGGCCTGCTGTACGCCCGCAACTTCTACATCGCCATGCGCTCCGACGACGGCTCCATGCTGGAGTTCCCGTATTCGGTGGACGAGCACGACGCGGTCCGCCGCCCGCGCCGGGTCGCGAACGGCCTCACCGAGTACGTGCTGCGCTCCGGCAAGCCGCTGCTGGCCGACCGCGCGCGGATCGGCCGGCTGGAGGCGACCGGCAAGGTGGTCAGCCATGGCGCGCTGGCGCACTGCTGGCTGGGCGTGCCGCTGCTGCACGGCGCCCGCGTGGTGGGGGTGATCGCGGTGCAGAGCTACTCGCCCAGCATCGGCTTCAACATGCGCGACCAGGAGCTGCTGACCTTCGTCGCCTACCACATCGCCAACGGGCTGGCCCGCAAGCAGGCGCAGGACACCCTGCTGCAGGCGCATGCCAGCCTGGAGCAGCGGGTCGGCGAGCGCACCCGGGAACTGGCCGAAGCCAACGCGGAACTGGTGGAGCAGATCGGCGAGCGGATGCGCGCGGAGCGCAGGCTTACCCACCAGGCCACCCACGATGCCCTGACCGGCCTGCCCAACCGCGTGCAGCTGCTCGCGCGCCTGGGCACCGCCATCGCCGGCGCGCGCAACGACCCGCAGGCCTGCTTCGCCGTGCTGTTCCTGGACCTGGACCGCTTCAAGCTGGTCAACGACAGCGTGGGGCACGCGGTGGGCGACGAGCTGCTGATCGAGGCCGGGCGCCGGATCGTGGGCACCGTGCGCGGCAACGACGTGGTGGCGCGCCTGGGCGGGGACGAGTTCGCGATCCTGGCCGAGGCGCTCGACGGCCCGGAGATGGCGGAGGAACTCGGGCGGCGGGTGCTGGCGGCGCTGGGCGCGCCGATGTGGATCGCCGGCCGCGAGCTGTTCCCCACCGGCAGCATCGGGATCGCCCTGTGGCACCCCCGCTACGAGACCGGCGAGGAAATGCTGCGCGACGCCGATGCGGCGATGTACCGGGCCAAGGGCGAGGGCCGCGACCGCTGCATGCGCTTCGACGAGGCGATGCGCGCCGAGGTGATGCGCACCCTCGACCTCGAGGCCGACCTGCGGCGGGCGATCAACAACGACGACTTCGAGCCCTACTACCAGACCATCGTGCGGATGGCCGATGGCGCGGTGGTGGGCCACGAGGCGCTGCTGCGCTGGCGCCACGACCACCATGGCCTGCTGGCGCCGGGGCAGTTCCTGGACGTCGGCGAGGACAGCGGGCTGATCGAGCAGGTCGACTGGATGATGTACGCGCGGGTGGTGGCCGACATGGGACGCACGCAGGACCTGCCCGGGTACGTGGCGGTCAACGTGTCGCCGCGGCATTTCCGCTCGCCGGACTTCGCGCCGCGCCTGCTGGGACTGCTGGAGGTGGCGGGGGTGCCGCCCTCGCGGCTGCGGATCGAGATCACCGAGGTGGCGCTGCTCGACGACGCCCCGCGGGTCAGCCATACCCTGCGCCTGCTGCGCGAGCGCGGGGTGCTGGCGCAGCTGGACGATTTCGGCACCGGCTACTCGGCGCTGTCCTACCTGCACCGGTTCCCGATCGGCGCGCTGAAGATCGACCGCAGCTTCGTGGCCGACCTGGAGGGCGACCCGCGCAGCGAGAGCGTGGCGGTGATCCGCGCGATCATCGCGCTGGCGGGCAGCCTCAACATCGAGCTGATCGCAGAGGGCGTGGAAACCGACGCACAGGCCGCGCGGCTGCGCGCGCTTGGCTGCACCTACGCGCAGGGCTTCCTGTACGCGCAGCCGGTGCCGGCGCTGGCCTGATCCGCGGCGCGGTCAGTCGCGCAGGACCAGCAGGCGTTCCTCGGTCATGTCGCGGATCGCCCAGCGCACGCCCTCGCGCCCCAGTCCGGACTGCTTCACGCCGCCATACGGCATGTGGTCGACCCGGAAGCTGGGCACGTCGCCGACGATCACGCCGCCGACCTCTAGCGCGTCCCATGCGCGCAGCGCGTGCGCCAGGCTGCCGGTGAACACCCCCGCCTGCAGCCCGAAGTCGCTGTCGTTCACCCGCGCGATGGCCTCGTCGAAGTCGTCGAACGCCTCCAGGCAGGCCACCGGCCCGAACGCCTCCCTGCGCTGCAGGTCGGCGTCGTGCGGCACGTCCGCCAGCAGCGCGGCGGGCAGCAGGTTGCCGCGGCGCTGCCCGCGTGCAAGCACGCGCGCGCCCGCGGCCAGCGCGTCGTCGATCCAGCCGTCCACCCGCACCGCGGCGGCCTCGTCGATCAGCGGGCCCACGACGGTGGCGGGATCGTGCGGATCGCCGGCCTGCAGCCGCCCGACCGCCGCGACCAGGCGTTCGGCCAGGGCGTCGTGCAGGGAGCGGTGGATCAGGATCCGCTGCACGCTGATGCAGCTCTGGCCGGACTGGTAGTAGGCGCCGAACACCAGGCGCTCGACCACCTCGTGCAGCGCGCGGCCGGGGTCCGCGTCGACGATGCAGGCCGCGTTCCCGCCCAGCTCCAGGGTGACCTTCTTGCGGCCCGCGCGCGCCTTGAGTTCCCAGCCCACCAGGCCGCCGGTGAAGCTGAGCAGCGCGATCCGGTCGTCCTCGACCAGTGCGCGCGCATCGTCGTTGCTGCAGGGCAGGATCGAGAACGCGCCGGGCGGCAGGCCGGTTTCGGCCAGCACCTCGCCGATCGCCAGCGCGCCCAGCGGGGTGGTGGCCGCGGGCTTGAGCACGAAGGGGCAACCCGCGGCGATCGCCGGGGCGACCTTGTGCGCCACCAGGTTGAGCGGGAAGTTGAACGGGGTGATGAAGCTGCACGCGCCGACCGGGACGCGCCGGGTCATGCCGCGGTAGCCGCGCGTGCGCGGCGAGCGCTGCAGCTCGATCACCTCGCCGCCGATGCGGGTCGCCTCCTCGGCGGCGATGCGGAAGGTGTCGACCAGCCGCTCCACCTCGCCGCGCGCATCGCGGATCGGCTTGCCTGCCTCCACGCACAGCAGGTGCGCAAGCTCGTCGCGCCGTTCGACGAAGCGGCGCGCGCAATGGTCCAGCACGTCGCGGCGCGCATCCGGCGGGAAGGCGGCCATGTCCGCTCGCGCCGCATGCGCCGCCGAGATCGCCTGTTCGATCGCGGCCGCATCGGCCATCGCGACGCGCGCGGCGATGTCGCCGCGGAACGCGTCGCGTACGGCAAGCGCGGCGTTCGCCTGGACCGCGCGCCCTGCAAGCCAGTAGGGCCATTCGCGTGTCATGGGTGCTCCTTGCTGCCTTCGACGCGCAGCTGCAGCCGCCCGTCCGCCAGCCGGGCCTCGAGCGCATCCCCGGTCGCGACCTCGGACACGCCGCGCACGATGCGGCCGTCGCGCGCTTCCAGGATCGCGTAGCCGCGCGCCACCGTGGCCAGCGGACTGATGGCGTGCAGCGACCGCGCCAGGCCCCGCAGGCCCAGCGCGTCGCGCTGCAGGCGCTGGGCCAGCAGGACGCGCGGACGCCCGCGCAGCGCCTCCAGGCGCGCGCGCGCCCGTTCCAGCCGCCTCCGCGGATGGCTGGCGCGCAGGATGGCCTCGGCGTGGCGCAAGGCGGCGGTTTCGCGCTCGAGCCGCCGCAGCATGGCCTGGTGCATGCGCGCCCGCGCCTGCGCTGCGCGTTGCGCCAGCGCGTCGAGGCGCGCCTGCGGGCGCAGCGCCTGCAGGCGCAGGAAGGCGTGGTCCGCGCGCTGGGCACGCTGGCGCGTGGCCTGGGCATGCAGGCCGCGGAGCTGGCGCTGCAGACCCTGCAGGCGCGTGGCCAGCGCATGCCGGTCGGGGACCAGCAACTCCGCGGCGGCGGAAGGCGTGGGCGCGCGCAGGTCGGCGGCGAAGTCGGCCAGGCTGACGTCGGTCTCGTGGCCGACCGCGCAGACCACCGGCGTGGTGGTGGCGGCGACCGCGCGGACCAGCGCCTCGTCGTTGAAGGCCCACAGGTCCTCCAGCGAGCCGCCGCCACGCGCCAGCAGCAGGGCGTCGTAGCGGCCGCTGGCGTCCGCGCGCTGGAGCATGGCGCGGATCCTCTCGGCCGCCCCGTGGCCCTGCACGGGTACCGGCAGCAGGTCCACCTGGACCAGCGGGAAGCGCCGCCGCAGCACGCTGACGATGTCGCGGATCACCGCGCCGGAGGGCGAGGTGATCACCGCCAGGCGGCGCACGAAGGCGGGCAGGGCGCGCTTGCGGTCGGCATCGAACAGGCCTTCGGCGGCCAGCCTCGCCTTGAGTTCCTCGAAGGCGCGCCGCAACGCGCCTTCGCCGGCCTCCTCCATGGTGTCCAGCACCAGCTGGTAGTCGCCGCGCGCCTCGTACAGGGTCAGGCGGCCGCGCGCCAGCACCCGCAGGCCCTCGCGCGGGACGAACTTCAGCCACTGGCTCTTGGGCCTGAACAGGGCGCAGCGCACCTGCGCGCGCGCGTCCTTCAGGGTGAAGTACAGGTGCCCCGAGCCCGGCCGCGACAGGTTGCCGATCTCGCCCTCCACCAGGATCGCGGGGAAGCTGCCTTCCAGCAGGTCGCGCGCCAGGGTGTTGAGCTGGCTGGGGGTGAGGATGGCGTCGCGGTCCATGGCGGGAGGATAGCGCCTCGCCCGTGCCTGCCTTGCCGCGCCCGCCGGGGATGGCGCCGCTGCCGCTAAAATGCGCGCATGTCGACCTGCCTGCCCGACCGCTTCGGTCCCGCGCCGCGCCGCGCCACCCGCCAGGTGGTGGTGGGCGGCGTCGCGGTGGGCGGCACCGCGCCGGTCGTGGTGCAATCGATGACCAACACCGACACCGCCGACGTGGCCGCGACCACCCGGCAGGTGGCCGAGCTGTGGCGGGCCGGCTCGGAGCTGGTGCGGGTCACGGTCAACAACGCCGAGTCCGCCGCGGCGGTGCCGCGCATCGTGGAACGGCTGGACATGATGGGCATCCGCGTGCCGATCATCGGCGACTTCCACTACAACGGCCACACCCTGCTGGCCAACGAGCCGGCCTGCGCGCGCGCGCTGGCCAAGTACCGGATCAACCCGGGCAACGTCGGCTTCGGCAGGAAGCGGGACACCCAGTTCGCGCAGCTGGTCGAGTTCGCGATCGCGCACGAAAAACCTGTGCGGATCGGCGCCAACTGGGGCTCGCTGGACCAGGCGCTGGCCGCCACCCTGATGGACGAGAACGCCCGGCGCGCGGAACCCTGGGAGGCGACGCGCGTGCTGCGCGAGGCGCTGATCCAGTCCGCCGTGGGCTCCGCGGAGCGCGCCGTGGCGCTGGGATTGCCGCGCGAGCGCATCGTGCTCAGCGCCAAGGTCAGCGGGGTGCAGGAGCTGGTCGCGGTGTACCGCGAGCTGGCCACGCGCAGCGATTTCGCGCTGCACCTGGGCCTGACCGAGGCCGGGATCGGCAGCAAGGGCATCGTGGCCTCCAGCGCGGCGCTGGCGGTGCTGCTGCAGGAAGGCATCGGCGACACCATCCGGATCTCGCTGACGCCCGAACCCGGCGCCTCGCGCACGCAGGAGGTGGTGGTTGCCCAGGAGCTGCTGCAGACCATGGGCCTGCGCGCGTTCACCCCGATGGTGACCGCATGCCCCGGTTGCGGGCGCACCACCTCGGAGTTCTTCCAGGAGCTGGCGGGCGTGGTCCAGAACCACGTGCGCGCGAAGATGCCGGAATGGAAGATCAGCCACCCCGGCGCGGAGAACATGACGCTGGCGGTGATGGGCTGCATCGTCAACGGGCCGGGGGAGTCACGCCACGCCAACATCGGCATCAGCCTGCCCGGGACGGGCGAAGCGCCGGCCGCGCCGGTCTTCGTCGACGGTGAAAAGGCCGTCACGCTGCGGGGTGAGACCATCGCCGCCGATTTCGTTGCGCTGATCGATGACTATGTCGAACGAAAATACGGGGCACGCACTCCCGCATGACCGCGCCGACGCGGCGGTCGCGGTCCGCCAGGAAGCCCGCTTCGGCGCGGCCTTCCTGCGCCGGCACGGCTGGCAGCTGGCCTTGGTGTTCGCCGGCGTGCTGCTGCCGCTGTGGGGCTTCGGCGAGCTGGCGCAGGAGCTGCGCGAGGGCGACGGCTTCGGCTTCGACGAACCGCTGCTGCGCCTGGCGCAGCGCCTGACCGACACCGGCCTGGACCACGCCGCACTGCTGTTCTCCGGGCTGGGCTACCTGTGGCTGGTGGTGCCGGCCGACGTGCTGCTGGTGGTGGGCCTGGCGCTGAAGCGCTGGTACCGCGAAAGCGTGTTCGCGGCGGTGGCGATCGCGGGGTCCGCGCTGCTCAACCTGGGCGCCAAGCGGGTGTACGGGCGTTCGCGCCCCGAGCTGTGGGAGGCCATCGTGACCGAGCACAGCCTGAGCTTCCCCAGCGGCCATGCGATGGGGTCGATGACCCTGGCCTGGGTGGCCGCGCTGCTGGCCTGGCGCACGCGCTTGCGCTGGCCGGTGCTGGCGCTGGGCCTGCTGTTCACCCTCCTGGTCGGGATGTCGCGCGTCTACCTGGGCGTGCACTACCCGTCGGACGTGCTGGCCGGCTGGGCCGCGGCCATGGTGTGGGTGGGCGGCGTGTACCTGGTGGCCTTCCACGGCGGGCGCCGGCCGTGGCAGCGCAGCACCCCGCAGGACGCCTGAGCGGCGCTAGCTGCCGGGTTCCACGCCTTCGCTGGGCGCGGCGCTGCGCCGCTGGCGGGCCAGCACGGCCTCGCGCCGGGCGATGTAGGCGGTCGCACCGAAGATGATGGTCGCGCCGACCAGGGTCCAGCGGTCCAGGATTTCGCCGAACCACAGCCATCCCGCCACGGTGACCACCACCAGCTGCACGAAGCTGATGGGCGTCAGCGCCGACACTTCGCCCAGCTGCAACGCGCGCGCCCACAGCAACTGCCCCGCGGTGCCCAGCACGCCGGACAGCACCAGCCAGAGCCAGGCGATGCCCACCGGCGCGTGCCAGACGAACAGCGCCGGCAACAGCGACATCGGCACCCAGAACAGGTAGGTCCACAGCACGATGGTGTCGGCGCCGTCATGGCGCGAGAGCTGCTTGATCTGGATCGCCACGATGGCGGTGATCACCGCCGCCGCCACCGCGACCAGCGAGCCCCAGGAGAACGCCTGCGACCACGGCCGCACGATCACCAGCATGCCGACGAACCCGGCGCCCACCGCCAGCCAGCGGCGCATCCGGACCTGTTCGCCGAGGAGCAGCACCGCGGCCACGGTGGCGAAGATCGGCGAGGAATAGGCCAGCGCGATGGCCTGCGAGAGCGGCAGGTTGGCGATCGCCCAGAACCCCAGCCACATGCTCACCACGCCGATCAGGCAGCGCACGAAGTACAGCCGCAGCTGGCCGGTGCGCAGCACGCCGCGCAGGTGCGGGGCCGGCGACCGGCGCGACCTGATCGCCGGCCACAGCAGCACCGGCAGCAGGGCCAGCAGTCCGAAGAAATTGCGGAAGAACGCGATCTCCAGCACCGGTTCGGTCTGCGACGCCAGGCGGATGCAGACCGCCATCAGGCCGAAGCCGACCGTGCTCGCCAGCATCAGCCCCGCGGCGCGCAGCTGGCTGCCGGGGTGGGGCAGGGCGCTCACCAGCGCGCGCCGACGATGCGCGGCTCGGGCTCGATCGCCACCCCGAAGCGTTCCTGCACCGACCCCGCGATGCGGCGCGCAAGGTCGAGCAACTGCGCGCCGCTGGCCTGGCCGTGGTTGACCAGCACCAGCGCGTGCGAGGCGGCCACGCCCGCATCGCCCTCCCGGTGTCCCTTCCAGCCGCAGGCATCGATCAGCCATGCGGCGGAGAGCTTGCGTTGCGCGGGGTCCGGGGTGCGGAACACCGCAAGCCCTGGATGCGCGGCCTGCAGGGCATCGGCCTGCGCCGCCGCGACGATCGGGTTCTTGAAGAAGCTGCCGGCGTTGCCGAGCACGGCCGGGTCGGGGAGCTTGCGACGGCGGATACGCATCACCGCCTCGGCGACCTGCGAGGCGCGCGGCGCGTCGTCCACGCCCATCACCGCCAGTTCCTCGCGCAGGCCGGCGTAGTCCAGCCGGGGCGCGGCCGCGCGCGCCAGCGCGAACTCCACCGCGGTGACCAGGTAGCGGTCCGGCTCGCGCTTGAAGACGCTGTCGCGGTAGGCGAAGGCGCATGCGTCCGGCGACAGGCGCACGAACGCGCCGGCGGACCGGTCGAAGGCCTCCACCGCGCGGATCGCCTCGCTGGCCTCCACGCCATAGGCGCCGATGTTCTGGATCGGCGCGGCGCCCACGGTGCCGGGGATCAGGGCGAGGTTCTCCAGCCCGCACAGGCCGCGGCCGAGCGTCCACAGCACCAGGTCATGCCAGCCCACGCCCGCGTCGGCGCGGACGATGGCCGTGCCGCCGGCATCGTCGACGATCGCGATCCCGCGCGTGTCCAGCGACAGCACCACGCCCTGCGGGTCGCCGGCGATCAGCAGGTTGCTGCCGCCGCCCAGCACCAGCACCGGGCCCTGACGCAGCATGGCGTAGCCGAACAGCTCCGGCAGCGCCGCGGCATCCGTGACCTCGACCAGCAGCGGCGCGGTCGCGCGCACGCCGAAGGTGTTGCGCGCATCCAGCCGCGCGCGTTCCACGATGCGGAAGCCGGTGCCCGGCCCGCTGCCCGCCAGGTCGCTCATTCCGGCGGCAGGGTGCCGCGGCTGGGGGCTTCCTTGCGCCGGCGCAGCGCGTTGACGCATTCGGCCACCAACGCGGGACCGCGGTACACCAGCCCGGTGTAGAGCTGCACCAGGGTGGCGCCCGCCGCCTGCTTGGTGGCGGCGTCGGCGCCATGCAGGATGCCGCCCACGCCGACCAGCGGGATGGCCTCCGGCAGGCGCGTGCGCAGCATGCGCAGCACCGCGGTGGAGCGCGCCATCAGCGGCGCGCCGGAGAGCCCGCCCACTTCGCCGGCATGCCGCGCGCCCTCCACGCCGTCGCGTGCGGTGGTGGTGTTGGTGGCCACCACGCCGTCCACGCCCAGGTCGCCCAGCACCCGGCCGGCGGCGTCGATGTCGCTCTCCGACAGGTCCGGCGCGATCTTGACCAGCATCGGCACCCGGCGCCCGTGGCGCGCGGCCAGCGCTTCCTGTTCGTCGCGCAAGGTGCCCACCAGGCGGCGCAGGGCCTGTTCTTCCTGGAGCTCGCGCAGCCCGGCGGTATTGGGCGAGGAAATGTTGACGGTCACGTAGTCGGCCAGCGGGTAGACCTTGCGCAGGCAGTGCAGGTAGTCGCCCTCGGCCGCCTCGTTGGGCGTGTCCTTGTTCTTGCCGATGTTGATGCCGAGCAGCCCGTCGCGGCGGCGCGCGCGCTCCACGTTGCGCACCAGCGCGTCCACGCCCTCGTTGTTGAAGCCCAGCCGGTTGATCACCGCCTGCTGCGCCGGCAGGCGGAACATGCGCGGCCTGGGATTGCCGGGCTGCGGGCGCGGCGTGACCGTGCCCACCTCCACGAAGCCGAAGCCCAGCGCCAGCAGGGCGTCGATGTGCGCGCCGTTCTTGTCCAGGCCCGCCGCCAGTCCCACCGGGTTCGGAAAGGTCAGCCCAAAGGCCTTGGTGGGCAGCGGCCTGGCCGGCGCCGCCACCAGCGGGTTCACCCCGCTGCGGTAGGCCGCCTCCAGCGACGCCAGGCCAAGGGCATGCGCGCGTTCGGCATCCAGGGCGAACAGCAGCGGGCGCGCCAGTCCGTACATCGCGGCCTCAGTCCCGGCCGCGCCTGCCCGGCGCGCGCGCCGCCAGGCATGCGATCGCCAGTGCGATGGCGCGACGCGCGGGCACCCCTGCGGCGCCGGGGGCCGGCGGCGGCAGGGGGTGATTCGCGTCGGCGGTCATGGCGGGGGCCCGGGCCTCAGAGGTCGAACTTGATGCCCTGCGCCAGCGGCAGCGCGTCGGAGTAGTTGATGGTGTTGGTCTGCCGGCGCATGTAGGCGCGCCACGCATCGCTGCCGGATTCGCGGCCGCCGCCGGTGTCCTTCTCGCCGCCGAACGCGCCGCCGATCTCCGCGCCGCTGGTGCCGATGTTGACGTTGGCGATGCCGCAGTCGCTGCCCCACGCCGCCAGGAACTGCTCGGCGCGCTTGAGGTTGGTGGTGAAGATCGACGAGGACAGGCCCTGGGGCACCGCGTTCTGCATGTCGATGGCATCGGCGAGGTCGCGGTACTTCATCACGTACAGGATCGGCGCGAAGGTCTCGTGCTGCACGATTTCCGCATCGTTGGTGAGGCCGGTGACGATGGCGGGGCGCACGAAGTTGCCCGGCCCGTCGATCGCGGTGCCGCCGGTTTCCACCGTGCCGCCGCTGGCCCTGGCCCTGGCGATGGCGTCCAGGAACGCGTCCACGCCGTCGCGGCTGTTGAGCGGTCCCATCAGGTTGGCCGGGTCGGTGGGATCGCCGATCTTGCCCTCGACCTGCTTGTAGGCCGCGATCAGCTTGGCCAGCACGTCGTCGTAGACCGATTCGTGGACGATCAGGCGGCGGGTGGTGGTGCAGCGCTGGCCGGCGGTGCCCACCGCGCCGAACACGATCGCCGGGATCGCCAGCTTCAGGTCCGCGGTCTCGTCCACGATGATCGCGTTGTTGCCGCCCAGCTCCAGCAGGCTGCGGCCCAGCCGGCGCGCGACGCGCTCGCCCACCATGCGGCCCACCCGGGTGCTGCCGGTGAAGCTGATCAGCGCCACGCGGCGGTCGTCGACCAGTTGCTGCGCCAGCTCGCTGCCGGCGTCGTTGAACAGGAAGAAGATGTCGGGGAAGCCGCCGTCCTTCAGCGCCTGGTTGCAGATCTTCATGCTGGCGATGGCGGACAGCGGGGTCTTGGGCGAGGGCTTCCAGATGCACACGTCGCCGCACACCGCGGCGATGAAGCTGTTCCAGGCCCACACCGCGACCGGGAAGTTGAACGCGCTGATGATCCCCACCAGGCCGATCGGGTGCCACTGCTCGTACATGCGGTGGCCGGGGCGCTCGCTGTGCATGGTCAGGCCGTACAGCTGGCGCGACAGGCCAACGGCGAACTCGCCGATGTCGATCATCTCCTGGACTTCGCCGTCGCCCTCCGGCTTGGACTTGCCCATCTCCAGCGCCACCAGCGAGCCCAGCGCATCCTTGTGCGCGCGCAGCGCGTCGGCGCACAGGCGGATCGCCTCGCCGCGGCGCGGGGCGGGGATCGTGCGCCACACCTTGAAGGCGGCCTGCGCGCGTTCCACGATGGCGTCGTAGTCGGCCTGGCTTGCGGCATGCACGCGGCCCAGCACCTCACCGGTGGTCGGGTTGACCGGCTCGATCACGCCGGCATCGGTGGTCGTGGACCATTCGCCATGGCCGAGGTAGGTGCCGGATTCGGCCTCGGACAGTCCGAGCGCGGTGAGGACGGGATGGGGCATGGGGGCTCCGTGGGTCTGGATGGTCCGCACGCAGCATGGCGCGGGCGTTTGCGCGGGTTGGCGCGGTTGGGTGGCGACCCCGGCGCGATTCGAACGCACGACCTGTCCCTTAGGAGGGGACCGCTCTATCCAGCTGAGCTACGGGGCCACAAGCCCGCGATTATCGCAGCCGCTCACGCGTTCGGCCAATCGGACTCCAGGACGCGGGCGGCGGGCGCGTCGATGGGCCCGACATGCTGGCGGCTGTCGAGGCCCTGCGCGGCGAACGCGTCCGCCATCGCGGCGGCCACCCGGCGTGCGCCGTGCGCGTCCTCGCACCAGGCGAACAGGCTGGGACCCGCGCCGGAGATGCTGGCGCCCATCGCGCCGCCGTCCAGGGCCGCCTGCCGCGCCTGGGCGAAGCCCGGGATCAGCGGCGCGCGGCGCGGCTCCACCAGGACGTCGTGCAGGCCCGCGCGCACCAGGGCCGGGTCGCCGCGCTCGCAGCCGAGCAGCAGCTGGGCCAGACCCGCGGTCTGCGCGACCACATCGGCCAGCCCGAACGGGGCCGCCAGCACCCGGCGCGAGGCCAGCGTCTCCAGCCGCGCCTGCGGGTGCACCAGGGCGCAATGCCAGGCGGGCGGCACGGCGATGCGCAGCAGCCGCTCGGCGGTGGCCAGGACCAGGCCGCCGGCCAGCATCGGCCCCACGTTGTCGCCGTTGCGGCTGCCGCTGGCCACGGATTCGCCGCTCAGCGCGTGCGGGTAGAGCGCCTCGATCGACAGCGGTTCGTCCAGCAGCGCATTGGCGGCCAGCAGCGCGGCCACGCAGGACGCGGCCGAGCCGCCCATGCCGGCGGACAGCGGCAGGCCCTTGTCCAGCTCCACCTCGAAGCCGAACGGCAACCCGAGCGCGGCGCGCAGCGCGAGCAGCGCGGCGCCCGCGGTGTTGCGTTCCGCGGAGCGCGGGATCTCGTCCGCGCATTCGCCGCGCACCGCGGTGATCCGCACGGTCGGGTCCTCGATCACCCGCACCGTCGCGGTATCGCCGATCCCGGACAGCGGATGGCCCAGGATGTCGAAGCCCACCCCGATATTGCCCACCGAACCGGGCGAAAAGGCGCGCGCCTGGCGGCTCATCCGCTGGGGCCGTCCCCGCTGCGCGAGGCCACGACCGCGGTGGCGGTCATGTCGGCGGTGACGTTGCCGACCGTCGCCAGCACGTCGGGGATCGCGTCCACCGCCATCAGCACCGGCAGCGGCGCGATCGGCAGGCCCATGGCCTGGGTGACCGGCAGGTTGGTGGCCAGGAAGATCGCCTGCCCGGGCAGGCCCACCGAGCCCATGCTCACCAGCACCGACAGCGCCACGCCGGTGGCCAGGGTGGCGACGCCGAGCTCGATGCCCATCGCCCAGGCGATGAAGCTCGCGGTGGCGATGTACTGGATCGGCGAGGTGATGCGGAACAGCGAGACCGCCATCGGCAGCACCAGGGCGGACACCGGCCGCGGCCAGCGCATGCGGTGCTCGGCGCTCTCCAGCATGGCGGGCAGGGTGGCCAGCGAGGACTGGGTGCTGGCGGCGACCGCCTGCACCGGGGCGAGGCCGGCGATGAACTCGCGCGGCGACTGGCGCGCGAACACGATCGCGATGGCCACCAGCAGCACCACCGCCAGTGCGTACAGCGCGCATTCCAGCAGCACGTACAGGCCGAGCGCCTGCAGCACGCCCAGGCCCGCGCGCGCGGTGAGCGCCATCACCAGGGCGAAGATGCCCAGCGGAGCGGCCCACAGCACCCACTGCACGATCACGATCATCGCCTCGCTGACCGCGCGGAAGAAGCCGACCACCTGGGCGCGCTGGTCCGGCGCGATCCGGGTCAGGGCGAAACCGAAGAACAGCGCGAAGGTCACCAGCGGCAGCATCGCCCCGGCCGCCGCGGCGGCCACCGCGTTGCTGGGGATGATCGCGGTCAGCGCGCTGGCCCAGCCGCCGGTCTGGGTCGGCAGCTCGGCCTCGTTGCCGCGCAGCGCGCCGGCCAGCTCGGGCGCCGGGGTGAACTGGGACAGCGCCAGCGGCGCCAGCAGCGCGGCCATGCTGGCGGCCGCGGTGAGCAGGACCACGAACACGACCAGCGCGCGGCGCGCGACGCGGCCGGACTGCGCGGCGTCGCTGGCCTGGTTGATGCCCACGATCACCAGCGCAAGCACCAATGGCACCACGGTCATCTGCAGGGCATTGAGCCAGAGCGTGCCGAACGGCTGCACGATGCCGGCGACCTGCAGGCCAAGCGCCGGCGCCTGCCAGGCCAGCAGCATGCCGACCAGGATGCCGGCGACCAGGCCGGAGAGCACGCGGGCGGTCTGGCTCATCGTGCCGGCTCCATGCTGATCGAAGGCAGGTTCCAGGCGGCGCGCAGCGCCTCATGCTGGGCGCGCGGCAGCAACACGAACACCGGCGTGCGCCCGCGGTCCAGCCAGCCCAGCAACGCCTGCATGGTGTCCGGCGCCATCGCGGTGCAGCCGGCGGTGACCTGGCCCGGCTTGCCCCACAGGTGGGCGAAGATGCAGCTGCCCGCGCCGGGCACCGCATCGGCGTTGTGCTGGATCACGAAGCCCTGGCGGTAGCGCTGGTCGCCGTTGGCGTGCAGGTCCAGGCGCATCGGTTCGGTGGATTTGTCCAGGCCCGGGGCCCTGGTCACGCTGCGGTCGACGATGCGGTTGTACAGCGGCGACTCCGGCACGTCGATGCACCAGTCGTTGACGTCCATGCCCTGGTAGGCCAGTCGCGTGTCCGCGCCGGGGGCATAGCCGAACGCGGTGCCGATGGCGAAGATGCCGGCCGGCGCCTTGCCGTCGCCCTCGCGCTTCTGCGGACCGTCTGCCTGCGCCGGATGCAGGCCGCGGCCCCAGGCGGTGCCGGTGCGGCCCACGCTGATCGCGGCGACGGTCCCCACCTGGCGCCACCCCGTGCCCACACGTTCGTAGCGGCGCAGCTCGCCCTGGGTGGCCTCCCAGTCCGGGGTGGTGACCAGCACCAGCTGGCCTGCGTCGTCCCAGGCGCGCGCCGTTCCCCCGCGCGGCTCGGGCGCGTGCGCGCAGGCGGCGAGCAGGAGCGCCGGCAGGAAGAGCGCCGGCAGGCGGGCGGCAATACGCGGGGTCGGCATCGTGGTGCGTCCGGGGCGGGATGGGGTGGCGCTGGCGACAAGGATGCCCGAGCCGCGCGGACGGGTCACCCGGCTCACGATTCGCGCAGCGGGTACAGGCGGTCCAGGGTGTCCTGCAGGCGCGCGCGCACCGTGTCGTCGGATTCGCACAGGCGGATGTAGACGCGGTCGAGCAGGTGCTGCAGGGCGGAGTGGTAGAGCAGGGGCGCGACGAACGCGCGCTCGTCGTGCGCGGCCACCAGCAGCGGCAGGTCCGCGTGCGCGCGCAGCGCGTTGGAGCTGTGCCGGGTGATGCTGGCCACGCGCCCGCCCCGTTCGTGCATGTGCCGGCACAGTTGGCACAGCACGCCCTGCATGCCGTGCTCGGAGAACACCAGCAGCACGTCGCCGGGGCGGGCGGCGGACAGGCTGGCCGTCATGTGCGCCGGGTCGAAGTTGTGCACGGTGAGGATGCCGAGCAGCGAGAGCCGCAGGGCGAAGGCGCGCGCGTGGATGTCGTCCTCGCCCAGGCCGATGATGAACACCGTGCCCGCCGCGCCCACCGCGTCCGCCAGCGCGGCCAGGGTACCGGGCGGGTTGATCAGGCGGGTGGCCTCCTCGGCTTCCGACTTGCGCTGCCACAGCGTGCCGCCTTCGCCCGCGCCGTCCGCCGCCGCGGGGTGCGCCGGCTCCGCGCCGCCGTTGCCGTTGTCGGCGCGCACCACCGCCTCGCTGATCGACAGCTTGAGGTCGGGATAGCCCTTGAACCCCAGCTTCTGGCAGAACTTGACCACGCTGGACTGGCTGATCCCCAGCGCGTTGGCCAGCTGCTGCGAGGAGTAGTCGCGCAGCAGTTGCGCGTTCTCCAGGATGAAGTCCGCGATGCGGCGCTCGATCGCCGACATCCGGTCGCGCTGCGAGCGAATCCTGACCAGCGCGGACATCGGCGCCTCAGGCGGCAAGGTCGGCCGCCGGGGCCAGTCCGTCGATCGCGGTGATGCCCAGGCCCGGCGCGTCGGTGACGCTGATCTCCGATTCGTTGAAGATCACCCCGCCGGCGACCGGGTCGTAGCGGCACAGCGACGGGCCGTCCAGGTCCACCTTGGTGATCACGTCGGCCTTGGCCACCGCAAGGTGCACCGCCGCGGCCACGCCGATGCTGGATTCCAGCATGCAGCCGATCATGCAGTCCACGCCGTGCATGCCGCACAGGTCGGCGATCCGCACCGCGTTCGAGATGCCGCCGGTCTTCATCAGCTTGATGTTGACGATGTCGGCGGCGCGCATGCGGATCAGCTCGATCACCTCCATCGGCCCGAACACGCTCTCGTCCGCCATCACCGGGGTGTGCACCCGCTGGGTCACGTAGCGCAGGCCCTCCAGGTCGTGCGCCTTGACCGGCTGCTCCACCAGCTCCAGCTTGACCCCGGCGTTCTCCAGCGTCTGCAGCGCGAACACCGCCTGCTTGGCGGTCCAGCCCTGGTTGGCGTCCAGCCGCAGCAGCGCGCGGCCCTCCACCGCGGCGTGGATCGCCTTGGTGCGTTCGATGTCCACCCCGATGTCCTTGCCCACCTTGATCTTCAGCGACTCGAAGCCGCGCTCCACCGCCGCCAGCGAGTCGGCCACCATCTTGTCGATGTAGTCCACGCTGATCGTGATGTCGGTGGTGATGGCCGGGTCGCCGCCGCCAAGCAGGCGGTACAGCGGGGCGCCGTACAGCTGGCCCCACAGGTCGTGCACCGCGATCTCCAGCGCCGCCTTGGCGCTGGTGTTGCGCTCCATCGCGCCCTGGATCGAGCGGGTGATGCGGTTGAGGTTGGCGATGTCCTGGCCGACCAGGCGCGGCGCGATGTAGTGGCGGATGGCGTCGATGATCGAGCCGTGGGTGTCGCCGGTGATCACCGCGGTGGCCGGCGCGCTGCCGTAGCCCACGTGGCCGGTGTCGGTATGCACCATCACCACCACGTCCTCCACCTGTTCCACGGTGCGAAGCGCGGTCTTGAACGGCGTCTTCAGCGGGACCCGCAGCATCCCGAAGCGGATGTCGGTGATTTTCATCGGGGGTAGGCCACCTTGACGATGTTGGTGATGCGGTCGACGTAGTCGTGCTCCCGCCCGAAGCGCAGCGGCAGCAGCGGGGTGATCGCGACCCCGTTGAGCTTGAGCGAGCGGACGTTGCCGTCAGGACCCGGCACGCTGCCGCCATTGGTGTCGTGGATCACCCACGGCATGCCGTCCACCTCGCCGACGAACATCATCACGTGGCCGGGGATGTAGATCAGGTCGCCGACATCCAGCGCCCGCACCGCGGCCATGCGCTCGGCGCGGCTGGCGCTGGCCGGCAGGGGGGTGCGCGCGAACACCGGGCTCACCGCCTGCGCGCTGGTGTTGCGCGGCAGCTCCACGCCCATGCTGCGGTAGATTTCCGAGACGAAACCGCTGCAGTCCCGGCCGTTGTAGGCATGGCCCCAGCCGTAGCGCTCCCCCAGGAACCTGAAGCTCTGGCGGATCAGGTTCGCGCGGGTCAGTGGCAGGTAATCGGCCGCGCTGTCCTCGATCCGTGGCAGCAGCGCGGGCGCGAAGGCCAGGCCGCCATCGGCATTGCGCACCGGCAGGTCCAGGGTCCATGCGGTGTACGGATGCTGGCCGTTGACCGGCGCATCCGCCGGCAACGCGGCGAGCGGCACGCGCACGCCCATGTCCAGTTGCAGCTCGGAGACGCGCGGCTGCTCGCGGGTGTGAACGGTGCGCGGCCTGGCGCCGGTGATCACGCGATAGGGCGTGCGCCGGCCGTAGCCCAGCACCGCCTCACGCGGGCCTTCGGCCACGGCTTCCGCGCGGATCCAGGCCGCGTAGCGCGGGCTGACCACGAAGCGCCAGGCGCCGTCCGCGCTGGCGTGGACGATGGCCACCGGGTCGCCCGGGAACAGCGCGCTCTCCTGGAAGCGGTCGATGTCGGTTTCGCCCTGCGTGCTGAACACCCGCAGCGCGGTGGGGAAGGTGCGCAGGTCCGCGCGCTGCACGACCAGGCCGTAGCGGGTGGCTTGCGTGGCGGGGATCGCGGCGAGCGCGCGGTTGCCGACGATGGCGGCGAGTGCGTCCGCGGCCACGGGCGCGCCGGCTTCGTCCCACAGCGCGCGGGTCGGCGGCGCGGCCAGGCCTTCGATCCACCCCGCGACCCGGGCGCGCGGCAGCGCCGGTGGCAGGGCCGACAGGTCGTGCATCGACGCGTCCTGCGCGAACAGGCGTGCGTTGCGGGCATCGATGGCCGCGCGGTCCATGAGCACCGCGTGCGCCCGCGGTTGCCGCGCGACCCAGAACTCCGCCGACAGGTAGGCGTCCCGCATGCCGGGGATGCCGCCCGCCGTCGCCGTGAGCGATGCCGCGGGCGAGGCGGGGACGTCGCGGGCCAGGCCCGGTGCGGCCAGTGCCAGCAGCAGCGGCAACGCCAGCCAGTGGGAGTTCCGGCGCAGGGCCATGGGGACGGATGCGCCATCCGCCGGAGGTGGTTCGGGACAGGCTGCGGAGGCGGGCATGTTGCGCTGCAAAATAGATGATTCGTGGAATTTATACGGCAAGAATAAATTATTGACCAGCGTCAGGACGCGTGATACACACCTTCCGACCTTAACCGATCCATCGGGGCACGCGCGTGTTGTCGCACGCCCCGCCGCGCGGGGGCGCGGGATGACGGAAAGGCCCATGCCACCACACCACGCATCACGGGGAGACGTCATGAGCAACACCCGCAGTCCGCGCAAGTCGGCACTCAGCATCGCCATGGGGCTTTGCCTCGCCACGCTCGTCGCGGGTCCGGTGCTGGCGCAGAGTTCAACCGGCGCGGTGGCCGGCCGGGCCGCCTCCGGCGACGTCGTCACCCTGGTCAACACCGCGACCGGCGCCACCCGCAGCGTCACCGTGGGCGCCGACGGGAGTTACCGCCTGGCGCAGCTGCCGGTCGGCGACTACCAGCTGCAGGTCACCAATGGCGGACAGCCCAAGGGCGCGCCCCTGACCGTCAGCGTGCCGCTGGGCGGCACCGCCACGGTCAACCTGGACAGCGGCGGCGGGCTGGTGAACCTGGACGCGGTGCAGGTCGTCGGCTCGCGCGTGGTCAACCGGGTGGACGTGTACTCCACTGAAACCGCCACCAACATCACCCGCGAGGAACTGGCCCGCATCCCGGTCGACCAGACCCTGGGCTCGGTGGCCCTGATCGCGCCGGGCGTGATCGGCGGCAACTCCTCGTTCGGCGGGATTTCGTTCGGCGGCTCGTCGGTCGCCGAGAACTCCATCTTCATCAACGGCCTGAACGTCACCGACTTCTACCGGCGGCAGGGCTTCTCCACCGCGCCGTTCAACTTCTACCAGGAGTTCCAGGTCAAGACCGGCGGCTACTCGGTGGAGTTCGGGCGCAGCACCGGCGGCGTGATCAACGCGGTGACCCGTTCGGGCACCAACGAACTGCAGGGCGGGGCGCAGGTGACCTTCGAGCCCGCCGCGTGGCGCGCCGAGGGCGACGACCAGTTCTACGCGGACGGGTCGGTCAACGTGCGCTCCAGCCGCGACCAGCTGAGCTTCGCGAAGACCAACGTCTGGGCCTCCGGCCCGCTGATCCGCGACCGCGTGTTCCTGTTCGCGATGTACGAATGGCGCAACGCCGAGTCGCGCTTCACCAATGCCTCCGGCAGCAGCATGAGCCGGCGCGATTCCACCAACGGGTTCTGGGGCGCGAAGCTGGACTGGCGCCTGAGCGACGACCACCTGGTGGAGCTGCTGGCGTTCTCCGACGAAGGCGACGCCGACACCGCGACCAGCCCGTACAACTGGGCCGCCGACGTCGTGGGCGACGGGCCGCCCAACCGTTCGACCTCGTCCAGCGGCGGCAAGAACGGCTCGATCACCTACACCGGCCACTTCGGCGAGAACTTCACCGCCAAGGCCCTGTACGGCGTCAACCGCAGCAGCAGCTTCGTGCGCTCGCCGGCCGACGTCGACTGCGACTGGATCACCTACAACAACGCCTCGTACGGCAATGCCTACCGCGCCCTGGGCAGCCCGGTGCTGGGCTGCCACCCGGGTTCCAACGTGGTGTCGCACGAGGACGAGCGCCAGGCCAAGCGCCTGGACTTCGAATGGACCCTGGGCGACCACCTGCTGCGCTTCGGCTGGGACCACGAGCTGATGACCACCGACCGGGTGACCTTCTACCCGGGCAGCGGCATCCAGTACACCGCCTACGGGCGCACCAGCGCCAACCAGGTGCTGGACAACGGCACGCCGCTGCCGGCGGGCGTCAACGCGTTCCTGATGGGGCGCAAGCGCGCGGACGGCGGCGTGTTCGACATCGAGGCCAGCGCCTGGTACCTGGAGGACGTCTGGAGCATCACGCCGAACCTGCTGCTGACCCTGGGCGCGCGCGTGGACAACTTCGAGAACCTGACCGCCGCCGGCACCACCTTCACCCGGATCGACAACCTGGTGTCGCCGCGCCTGGGCTTTTCCTGGGACATGAAGGGCGACGGCAGCACCAAGCTGTTCGGCAACCTGGGCCGCTACTACCTGCCGATCCCCAGCATCATCAGCTACACCTTCGCCGGCGGCCTGACCGACGAGCGCAGCTTCTACGCCCTCAACGGCTGGCGCCAGGCCACCAACCCGGTGACCGGCGCCGCCTACCTGGAGCCGGTCATCGGTCCGCAGATCGGCCCGGTGGACGACCAGTTCAACATCAGCGTGCGCGACCTGCGCCAGAGCGTGGACCGCGACCTGGACGCGATGCACCAGGACGAGGCGATCCTGGGCTTCCAGAGCATGCTCAGCCAGACCTGGTCGTGGGGCGTGAACGCCACCTACCGGCGGATGGAAAACGCGATGGACGACATCCGCATCAACGCGCTGTGCGGCGTGCGCCACGGCACCCTGTTCCCGATCGGCAACCCCGGCGACGAGCTGACCCTGTGGGGCACCACCGCGCTGGGCTGCGCGCAGGACGGCTGGGTCACCATCGATACCTCGAAGCAGGGGTACATGACCTCCACCACCAACCAGATCGTGGGCTATTCCAAGCCGCGCCGCACCTACACCGCGCTGGAGTTCCAGGTCGACCGCGCCTGGGACGGCAAGTGGGCGTTCAACGGCTCCTACCTGTGGTCGCGCTCGGAAGGCAATTTCGAGGGCCCGGTCAACTCCGACACCAATTACGGCGACACCGGCATGGTCCAGCACTGGGACCACCCGGCCAACAACCAGGACTACGGCCCGCTGTTCAACGACCGCACCCACCAGGTCAAGCTGCGCGGCAGCTACGAACTCAACGACGCCTGGCTGTTCGGCGCCACGCTGACCGCGCAGTCCGGCGGCCCGATCAACGCGTTCGGCGTGACGTGGCCGAACGATTCGCTGGCCGCCGGCAGCGTGACCAGCATCGGCTCGGGCGGCGGCTCGTTCTGGCACTGCGTGCCGCCGGCCGGCGCGCCGAACTGCGCGAGCGTTCCGGTGGCCAACCGCGTGTACACCTACGCGGGGCGCGGCTGGGGCGGCCGCCTGCCGTGGACCTACAACCTGGGCGCGAACGTGACCTGGACGCTGCCCGTGCCGGACGTCGACCTGAAGGTGCGCTTCTCGGTGTTCAACCTGCTCAACCAGCAGCAGGTGATCAACGTCAGCCAGCGCTACGAAGCCCAGCCCGGCCAGGTCCGGCCGACCTGGAACACCGGGACCCGCTGGCAGTCGCCGCGCTACATGCAGCTGGTCGCCACCTACAACTTCTAGCCGCGGCCCCGCGGCGGCCACACCGCTTTTCCTCCGGGCGACCCGCGTGACTCGGGTCGCCATTTTTTTTGCGGAGTTCCCATGCAGGACGACGGTCGATATCCCGCGGTGCGCCGCCGGCGGGCCTTGGATGCGATGATCGGCGGGCCACCCGCCCAGCGCCGGAGCCGCCCCATGCACCTTGAACGCTTGTTCGCCGCGTCCCTGGCGCTGGTCGTTTCCGCCTGCACCGGCGCGCCCGTGCGCGACGCGCCGGCACTCGTCACGATCGACACCCACGTCGACATCCCGCACGACTACATGCGCGTCCCGCGCTTCGACGCCGGCGGCGACAGCGCGTTGCAGGTGGACCTCGGCAAGATGCGGCGCGGCGGCATGGACGCGGCCTTCTTCGTGGTCTACGTTGGCCAGGGCGCGCTGACGCCGCAGGGCTACGCGGACGCGGTGGCCAGGGCGGAGCGCAAGTACTCGGCCATCGAGCTGCTGCTGGAGCGCCACCCGCAGCGGATCCGCCTGGCGCGCAGCCCGGCCGAGCTGCGCGCCAACCATGCGCAGGGACTGCTCAGCGCCGCGATCGGCATCGAGAACGGATACTCGCTCGGCGACGACCTGGCGCGGCTGGACGCGGCACGCGCGCGCGGCGCCAGTTACCTGGGCCTGGTCCATTCCGGCAACAACGCCCTGTGCAGCAGCTCCGCGCCCAACCTGGAACTGGGCGAACCCGCGCATGGCAGCGCGGGCGATCCGGGGATGAGCGCCTTCGGTCGCGCGGCGGTGGCGCGCGCGAACGCGCTGGGCATGATGGTCGACGTCTCGCACGCATCGGATGCCTGCGTGCGCGACGCGCTGGCGGTGTCGAAGGCGCCGCTGCTGGCCTCGCACTCGTCGGCGCGCGCTGTGACAGACCACCCGCGCAACCTGCCGGACGACCTGCTGCGGGCGATCGCCGCCGGGGGCGGGGTGGTGCACGCGGTCGCCTACAAGGAGTTCGTCAAGGCCGACCCGGCGCGCAAGGCCGCGGAAGCCGCCCTCCAGCGGGACGTCGCGCGGCTGTCCGGCGATGCCGAGTACGACGGCGACAGGCACGACGCGCTGCCGGCCATGCGCGAGGGCATGGCCCGCATCGAGCGGATGCATCCGCTGGCCACCCTGGACGACTACATGGCGCACGTGCGGCACATGGTCAAGGTGGCCGGCATCGACCACGTGGGGTTGACCTCGGATTTCGACGGCGGCGGGGGCATCACCGGGTGGATGGACGCATCGCAGACCGGCAACGTCACCGCGGCGCTGCGGCGCGAGGGCTTCAGCGACGCCGATATCGCCAAGCTGTGGGGCGGCAACCTGCTGCGCGTGTGGCAGGCGGCGCTGGACCACGCGGCGCGCACGGGGCAGAACCGATGAGGCCAAGCGCGGCGGTGCTGGCACTGTGCCTGGCCTGCGCGCCGCCCGCGCAGGCGCATGGGCCGGCCGCTGCGCCCACGCCGGAGGCCATCGATGCCGTGGTGCGCGACACCATCGCGCGCTACGACCTGCCGGGGATCGCGGTGGGCGTGATCGACGACGGCCGCGTGGTCTACGCGCGCGGGCACGGCGAGACCGTCGCAGGCAGCGGCGATCCGGTGACCACCGGCACCCTGTTCAAGATCGCCTCCAACAGCAAGGCGATGACCGCCGCCGTGCTTGCGCGCCTGGTGCAGCAGGGCCGCGTGCGATGGGACGATCCGGTGGTCAGGCACCTGCCGCAGTTCGCCATGCACGATCCGTGGGTGACGCGCCACATGACCGTCGGCGACCTGCTGGTGCACAACAGCGGCCTGCCCGAGGGCGGCGGCGACCTGATGCTGTGGCCCGAACCCAACCTGTTCACCCGCGACGACATCGTGCAGGGCCTGCGCCACATCAGGCCGGCCTACGGCTTCCGCGCCGGCTATGCCTACGACAACCTCCTGTACGTGGTGGCGGGGCAGGTCGCCGCGGCAGCGGGCGGCGCATCGTACGAGGCGCTGGTCCGCCGGGAACTGTTCGCGCCGCTGGGGCTGGATGGATGCCGCGTCGGCGAGTTCCGGCTGGCCGAGGCCGGCAGCGTTGCGCAGCCGCACCGCCGCGACGGCGGGCGCAACGTGGCCATGCGCCGCGATGGCGCGGTGGTGCCCGCGATCGCCTCCGCGCCCGCCGGCGGCATCCGTTGCACGCTGGACGACATGCTGGCCTGGGCGCGCAACTGGCTGGCCCCGAACCCGGCGCAGCTGCAGTGGCTGGGCGAGGCGCAGCGCGCGGCGATGGTGGAGCCGCGCACGCCCATGCCGATTTCCGCGCAGCGCAGGCGCTGGGACAACACCCATTACTACGCCTACGCCTACGGGTTCCGTGTGGCCGACGTGGACGGCGCCTGGACCGTCTCCCACACAGGCACGCTGGGCGGCATGTACTCGATGATGATGCTCTTGCCCGATCGCAAGTCGGGTTTCGTGTTCATGATCAACGGCGAGGGCGGCGACGCGCGCACGGTGCTGGGGACCGCGTTGACCAAGCTGTTCACCGCGCCCGGGCGTTCGCTGGGCGTGGCGGGTTACGCCGATGCGCTGGCGCGTCCCGCCACCTCCGCCGGGAAGCCGAAGCCGCCGCTGCCGGACGTGTCGCGCCGGGTGCCGGCGACCGCGGCGCAACTGCGCGACTGGCTGGGCACCTGGCGCGACCCGTGGTTCGGCGAGGTGCGCATCTGCGCGGTGGGCGACGGGGTGGAGTGGCGGTCCGCCAAGTCGCCGAAGATGCACGGGCGCATCGGGTTGCTGGATGGCCGCCACGTGCTGGTCTGGGACGATCCGGCGGTCGACATCGATGCCTGGCTCGACTTCTCCGGCGCGGGCGATGCGCGCCGCTTGCACATGGCCAAGGTGGACCCCGATGGCGACTTCAGTTCCGATTACGAGGACCTGGCCTTCGTCAGGACGGGCGGCTGTGGCTAGGGGCGCAGCGCTGGCGCTGGCCGTGGCCGCCCTGGCGGCCTGCGCGACCGCGCCGAGGCCGCAGGCGCCGGTGCTGTCCCCGGCGAGAACCATCGCCGAAGCCGGCATGGTTGACCTCCTCACGCTGGTGCCGGACCTCTCGCAGGAGATCCGCTACTTCGGCAGCGAGAACTTCGTCGGCGCGCCGGTGGACGGCTACCAGGCCCCGCGCTGCTGGCTCAAGCGCGAGGCGGCGCTGGCCCTGGCCCGGGTGGAGGCCTCGCTGCGCGCGCGCAACCAGCGCCTGCGCGTCTACGACTGCTACCGCCCGGTGCGCGCGGTGGCGCACTTCATGCGCTGGGTCGAGGATCCCCGCGACCTGGCCACCAAGGCGCGCTACTACCCCGAGCTGGACAAGTCGGAGCTGCCCGGCGTGTACATCGGACGGGTCTCCGGGCACAGCCGCGGCGCCACCGTCGACCTCACCCTGCTGCAATGCGACGCGAACGGCGCGGATTGCCGGCCGCTCGACATGGGCACCGACTTCGACTTCTTCGGCCCCCGCGCGAACACCGATTCGCCCCTGGCCACCCCCGCCCAGCGCGCCAACCGGCATGCGCTTCGGGACGCGATGGCGGCGCAGGGCTTCCACAACTACGCGATGGAATGGTGGCATTACACCTACCGCCCCGAGCCCGCCCCGGCCACCCTCTACGACGTGCCGATCACTGCCGCAGGGACCGCGTCGCCCGCGCCTGCCTCCCGCTGACGCGATGTAGCATGCGGCGATCATGCCGCGCAGCCGTCCGTGACCCGCGATCCGACTCCCGCCTTGCCGCCGTCCGGCATCGATGGCGCGCGCGGCATCCCCCGCCTGTCGCTGGCAGGTGTTTTCCTTCGCTTCCTGCGCTTCGGCGCCATGGCCTGGGGCGGGCCGGTCGCGCAGATCGGCATGCTGCGCCAGCAGCTGGTCGACCAGGAAGGCTGGATCGACCCCGACAAGTTCAACCGCGTGCTGGCCGTTTACCAGGTGTTGCCCGGGCCCGAAGCGCACGAGCTGTGCGTCTATTTCGGCACGCTGGCACGCGGCCGCTGGGGCGGCGTCGCGGCCGGCCTGGGGTTCATGCTGCCAGGGTTCCTGCTCATGTTCCTGCTGTCATGGCTGTACGTCCGCCACGGCCTGGCGCTCGCCGGCTGGAGCGCGGTCTTCCTTGCCGTGCAGGCGGCGGTGGCGGCGCTGATCGTGCGCGCGATCGTCCGCATCGGGGGCCATGTGCTCACGGACAGGTGGCTGTGGGGCATCGCCGCCGTGGGCATGCTGGCGCAACTGGCGGATGTCCACTTCGGCATCGTGCTGGTGGTGGGCGGGCTCATCTACCTGTGCGCGCACGAACGCCGGCTCGCGCTCGCCCGCGCGCTGCTGGGGGCGGCGATCGCGCAGGTGGCGATCAAGATCCATGGCGATGGCGGGCTGGACGGCCTGCAGGCGCTCGTCGGCACGGTGGACGCGGGAGGCGTCGTCGCCACGGCCTCGGTGGGCGTTCCCGCATTGTTCTGGTCGGGCTTGAAGGCCGGGCTGCTGACCTTCGGCGGCGCCTACACGGTGATTCCGTTCCTGCAGCGCGACGCGGTCGGGCAGGGGGCGTGGATGAGCAACGCCCAGTTCCTCGACGGGCTGGCGCTCTCCGGGCTGCTGCCCGCGCCGATGGTGATCTTCGCCACCTTCGTCGGGTATGTCGGGGGAGGGCCGTGGGGCGCGGTGGCGATGACGGCCGGCGTGTTCCTGCCCGCCTTCGCGTTCACCCTGCTGGGCCACGATGCGATGGAGCACTGGGTGCACCGGCCGCGCGTCGCGGAGTTCCTGGCCGGGGTCACCGCGGCGGTGGTCGGCCTGATCGCGGGGACCACAGTGGCGCTGCTGGTTGGCAGCATCCGCGACGCGGGCGGGGCGCTGGTATTCCTGGTGGCGCTGGGACTGCTGTTCCGGTCCGGTGCGCGGCTGCTCGTCCCCGCGGTGATCCTGGGGGCGGCCGCCTATGGCTGGGTGGTGGCGCGCCTGGCGGCGTGACTGGGGCGAAGCGGTGGGACGTCAGGCTTCGAGGACCTGTGCCAGCATCGCCTCCAGCTCGCTGGCGTACGGCTTGACCAGCGTCCAGCAGCGCAGGCCTTCCGGGATCCCCGTGAGCCGCGCATGGCCGGAGGCGAAGACCACCTTGAGCGCCGGCGAGCGGGCCACCGCCTCGCGCGCCAGCGCGATCCCGCAGTCGCGGCCCAGCGAAACATCGGTGAGCAGGATGTCGAAGGGTTGCGCCGCCAGCGCCGCGAGCGCGGTGCGGGCGTCGCCGGCGGCGACCACGCGATGGCCGAGCATCTCCAGCAGCATCTGGGTGGTGGTGCGCGCGTCCATCTCGTCTTCGACGAACAGGATGCGCGCCGTGCCCGTGGTCCCCGGCCGGGTCGCGGCCGTCGGGCTGGCGGCGGCCGGGCGCTTCCGCGCATCCAGCAGGCGCCTTGCGCGCCGCGCCAGGTCTTCGCGCAGGTAGGGCTTGCTCAGCAGTTCGACGCCCGGGTCCAGGCGGCCGCCGTGCACGATCGCGTTCTGGGTGTACCCCGAGGTGTAGAGCACCGCGATGCCGGGCAGCAGCTCGCGCGCCTGCCGGACCAGTTCCGGGCTGCGCACGGGGCCCGGCATCACGACGTCGGTGAACAGCAGGTCCACCGCGACCCCGCTGCGCAGGATGGTCAGCGCGGCCTGGGCGTCGTCGGCCCGCAACACCCGATAGCCCAGGCCGGAGAGCATGTTCACCGCGCCGGCCTGCACTTCCTGGTCGTCCTCCACCACCAGCACGGTTTCGCTGCCGCCCGCCACCGGGCCCGCGGGCGGCACCAGCTGGCGCACTTCGTCCGCATGGCTGCGCGGCAGGTACAGGCGCACCGTGGTCCCGCTGCCCGGCTCGCTGTAGATGCGGATGTGGCCGCTGCTCTGCTTGGCGAACCCGTAGGCCATGCTCAGGCCCAACCCGGTGCCCTTGCCCTCGGGCTTGGTGGTGAAGAAGGGCTCGAACGCCTGCGCGACGACGTCGGGCGGCATGCCGGTCCCGGTGTCGGACACGGCAAGCATCACGTACTGGCCGGGGCTGACGTCGCCCAGCGGATCCGTGTAGGCCTCGTCCAGGGTCGCGTTCGCCGTCTCGATCGTCAGCCGTCCCCCGTCCGGCATCGCGTCGCGCGCGTTGATGGCCAGGTTGAGGATCACGTTCTCCAGCTGCGCGGCGTCCGCGAACGTGGTCCACAGGCCGCCGGCCAGGCTGGTCTCGACCTGGACCTCCTCGCCCAGCGAGCGCCGGAGCATCCCGTCCAGGTCGCGCATCATCCGGTTGAGGTTGAGCGGGGCGGGATTCAGCGGCTGCCGGCGGGCAAAGGCCAGCAACTGGGCGGTGAGCAGCGCGCCGCGGTCCACCGCGCGCAGGGCGGTGCGCGCGTATTCCCCGGCACCGGCCGGCAGGCCGCCCTGCGCGACGAGCAGCTGCAGGTTGCTGCCGATGATCTGCAGCACGTTGTTGAAGTCGTGGGCCACCCCGCCGGTGAGCTGGCCGATGGATTCCAGCTTCTGCGCCTGCAGCAGGGCCTGCTGGCTGCTTTGCAGTTCGCGGGTGCGGGTGGACACCAGGCTTTCCAGCGTCTGGTTGGCCTCGCGCAGGCGCGCCTCCTCGGCGTGTCGGTCGGTGATGTCGTGCACGAACACGGTCGCGCCGCCCATGCCGGCGGCGTCGATCGCCGACACCGCGAATTCCAGCGTCCGCGCGGACCCGTCTCCCGCAGGCAGGGCGTGCTCGATCATCGACGTCGGCGCCCCCGGGTCCAGCCCGTCGAGCGCGGCGTGCAGCGCGGCGCCATACCCCGGCAGTCCCGCCACCGCGCGTCCGATCGCGTCCGCCGCAGGCAGTCCCAGCAGCACCTCCGCGCCACGGTTCCAGAACAGGATGCTGCCCGCGGCGTCCACGCCGAAGACCGCGTCCTGCGAGTGGCGCAGGAAGTTGGCGAGATGCTGGGTGGAGGCCCGCAGGCGCTGGTACTCGCCCGCGTTCACCGGCGGCGGGGCCGCGGCGATGCGTGCGTTGGCGCGGTCGAGCGTGGTACGCGAGCGCAGCCGGCGGCGGGCGTTCGCCAGCGCGTCGTGCACGCGCGCCGGCCACCTGGGGTCGTCGGCGTCCAGCACGCACCAGTGGCGGCCCAGTCCGGCGCCCGGTCCGATCGCAAGCCGCCAGTGCGCGACGTCGGCGGCCTCGCAATGGAAGATGATGCAGGCCAGTGGCCACGCCCGGTGCAGCCGCCGCGCGAGGGCCAGCGGCTGGGCCAGCTCGGCCACCACCAGCAGCACCAGGGCCGGGGCGTCGACGGTATCGCCGCGCGCGGCCAGGAGCGCATCGACGCCGGCCTCCGGATGCAGCGGTGGCGTGCCGGCCAGGCCGAGCGCCGGCAGCGCCTGCGCGTCGGCCAGGCGCGGGGGCAGCGCGGCGGCGAAGACCAGCAGGCCCCCGCGCGGCTCCGGTCCCCCTAAAGCAGCGGGAGCCCGAGCAGCGCGCGGCCGGTCCATAG
>CBFGMM010000012.1:0-29150 GCA_965649855.1 uncultured Thermomonas sp.
GCGTCAGCCACGCAGCCGCCACCGGAAGCGACGTCGTCCTCTGTCCGGGGAGTGCCGCTGGGTGCAGCGGCGGCATCGACTGGTCCAAAGGGTGGATCGCGTTCGCGGACCTGGATGGGGATCGCATCCGCGACGCGTCGGAGACCCTTGTAGCGGAAGCCGACGCCCTGGGTGGCAAGGTGCATTTGCGCAGCACGTCCGGACGCACCAAGGTGGTCTTCCAGCCCCATGGCGGCAACGCGGGCAGCAACGTCACTTGGACCCTGTGCGACGGGCGCGGCCAGCAGCATGCAACCACGATCGTGTTGTCCAACCTCGGGCGCATCCGTTCGGGCACCCCCACCCCCGCGGCCGCTGCGGCCTGCATGTCTGCGATGTGAGGCCGCGGCGCGGGTTCACCATCTTGCAACTCAGCTGCCTGGACGGCACAATACGCGCCCCGCCCGAATAGCTCAGCCGGTTAGAGCACTTGACTGTTAATCAGGGGGTCGTTGGTTCGAGTCCAACTTCGGGCGCCAGACACCACGAAACGCCAGCCGCAGGGCTGGCGTTTTCGTTTGTGCATCAGTGGGTTGCGGTCATATCGGCTGTACGCATGCTTGCGCCGCGGCATCCGTGGGCGTCCCGCTCCTCAGCCGCCCGTCATTCGCCACCACCAGCGTGGTGGCCCTCGCAGGCCCGCGGCCGTCGCACAGGGTCCAGGTGATGTTGCTGCCGGCGTTCCCGCCGTTGGGCTGGAACACCATGCGGGTCCGCCCGGAGGTACTGCGCAGGTGCACCTTGCCGCCAAGTGCGTCCGTTTGCGCCAGCAGCGTTTCGTTGGTACCCCGGGTGCGGTTGCCGTCCAGGTCCGCGAAGGCGATCCAGCCACGGCTCCAGTCCACGGTCTTGCGGCACCCGCCGGCGTCGCCGGGACACAGGACCACTTCGGTCCCCGTGCTGGCGGCATGCGCCACCGAGGTGAGCCAGGCGTCCAGCAGCTCGCCCTTCGCCGCCCCGCTGCGCCCCGCCTCCGCGGCATCGCGCAGGGCGGGAACCGCCACGCCGGCGAGGATGCTCACGACCGCCAGGGCGGCGATCGCCTCGATCAGGGTGAACCCGGCGGTCCTGCTGGCGTGGCGTTGGCGCATGAGGCGGCTCCCGATGGCAGGGCCACAGGCTAGGCGGCGCCCCTTTCGGAGGGGATCGGGGCGCGGCCCGGCATCGCGTAGGACAAGCCCGCATGAACGCCTCCCGGCGCCGGTCCCGATCCGGACCGGGCCGCGGCGTACACTCCCCGGTTGGCTCCCGCACGCGCTCCGCATGACCCAGGCCACGCCCTCCGACCTCGAACTCACCCGGACCTCCGGCCGCTTCCAGCTGGTCTCGCCCTACCGCCCGGCGGGCGACCAGCCGCGCGCGATCGAGAAGCTGATCGCCGGCTTCGAGGCGGGCGTCGCCAGGCAGGTGCTGCTGGGGGTGACCGGTTCCGGCAAGACCTACACCATCGCCAACATGATCGAGGCGGTGCAGAAGCCCACCCTGGTGATGGCGCCGAACAAGACCCTGGCGGCGCAGCTGTACGGCGAGTTCAAGGCGTTCTTCCCGCACAACTCGGTGGAGTACTTCGTCAGCTACTACGACTACTACCAGCCCGAGGCCTACGTGCCTTCGTCGGACACCTACATCGAGAAGGACAGCTCGATCAACGACCACATCGAGCAGATGCGGCTGGCGGCGACCAAGGCCCTGCTGTCGCGGCGCGACACGATCGTGGTCGCCTCGGTGTCGGCGATCTACGGCCTGGGCGCGCCGGAGGACTACCTGGCGATGCGCCTGATCCTCTCGCGCGGGGAGAAGATCGACCAGCGCGAGCTGCTGCGCCACCTGACCACGCTGCAGTACGCGCGCAACGAGATGGCGCTGGACCGCGGCACCTTCCGGGTGCGCGGCGAGACCATCGACGTGTTCCCGGCGGAGTCCGACCTGGAGGCGCTGCGGATCGAGCTGTTCGACGGCGAGATCGAGCAGCTGTCGATGTTCGACCCGCTGACCGGCGAGGTGCTGCGCAGGCTGCCGCGCTACACCATCTACCCGAAGACGCATTACGCCACGCCGCGCGAGCGCACGCTGTCGGCGGTGGACACCATCAAGCTGGAGCTGCGCGAGCGGCAGGAGCAGCTGTACGCGGCGAACAAGCTGCTGGAGGTGCAGCGGCTGTCGCAGCGCACCCAGTTCGACCTGGAGATGATGGCCGAGGTGGGCTACTGCAACGGCATCGAGAACTACAGCCGGCACCTGACCGGGCGCGCGCCGGGCGAACCGCCGCCCACGCTGTTCGACTACCTGCCGCCGGACGCGCTGCTGGTGGTGGACGAATCGCACGTGACCATCCCGCAGATCGGCGCGATGTACAAGGGCGACCGCGCGCGCAAGGAAACGCTGGTGGAGTTCGGCTTCCGGCTGCCGTCGGCGCTGGACAACCGGCCGCTGCGCTTCGAGGAATGGGAGGTGCGCGCGCCGCGCAGCGTCTTCGTGTCCGCCACGCCCGGGCCGTACGAGCTGCGCGAGGCGGGCGACGAGATCGTGGAACTGGTGGTGCGCCCGACCGGGCTGGTCGATCCGCAGGTGGAGATCCGCCCGGTGGCCACCCAGGTGGACGACGTGCTGGGCGAGATCCGCGAGCGGGTGGCGATGGGCGACCGGGTGCTGATCACCACGCTCACCAAGCGCATGGCCGAGAACCTGACCGAATACCTGTCCGAGCACGGGGTGAAGGTGCGCTACCTGCACTCCGACGTGGACACGGTGGAGCGGGTGGAGATCATCCGCGACCTGCGCCTGGGGCTGTTCGACGTGCTGGTCGGCATCAACCTGCTGCGCGAGGGCCTGGACATGCCGGAGGTCTCGCTGGTGGCGATCCTGGATGCGGACAAGGAAGGCTTCCTGCGCAGCACCGGCTCGCTGATCCAGACCATCGGCCGCGCCGCGCGCAACCTGCGCGGCAAGGCGATCCTGTACGCCGACACGATCACGCGCTCGATGCGCGCGGCGATCGACGAGACCGACCGCCGCCGGCAGAAGCAGGTGGAGTACAACGCCGAGCACGGCATCACCCCGCAGTCCGTGCAGCGCGCGGTGATGGACGTGATGGAAGGGGCGCGCCCCGAGCCCGGGGAACTGAAGGGCCGCGGCAAGATGCGCCGGGTGGCCGAGCCGGAACTGGAATACCAGCGCCTGTCGCCCACCCAGCAGGCCGCCAGGCTGAAGGAACTCGAGCAGAAGATGCACCAGCACGCCCGCGACCTGGAGTTCGAGGACGCCGCCCGCGTCCGCGACCAGATCCGCCGCCTGCGCGAGGCGCTGCTCTGAGCGCCCGTTTAATCCTCCCATCACGGGTGGCGTGACACCCTGCCTGCTCCCCCAACCAAGGAGCGAGAGATGGGCATCTTCGATTTCATGAAAGGCGCCGGCGAGAAGATCTTCCAGCCGGGCGAAGCCAAGCGCGAGGCGGCGATCAAGCGCCACCTCGGTTCGTACGGCAGCGACTACGCGGGCGTGGACGTGGACGTGGATGGCGACAAGGCCATCCTGACCGGCCGCGTGCCGAACGTGGCGGCCCGGGAGCGCGCGGTGCTGATCGCCGGCAACGTGGACGGCATCGACAAGGTGGACGACCGCCTGGTGGCCGACGCGGCGCCCAGCTTCGCCGGCGTGAGCGGCGGCAGCACCAGCACCGAGGCGCCGGTCGCGGCGGGTGCGTCCTCGTCCATGGCGCACGGTTCGCCGGGCGGCGAGGGCTGGCAGTCGCGCACCTACACCGTCAAGTCGGGCGACACGCTGTCGAAGATCGCCAAGGAGATGTACGGCGACGCGAACAAGTACCCGCAGATCTTCGAGGCCAACCAGCCGATGCTCAAGGACCCGGACAAGATCTACCCGGGCCAGGTGCTGCGCATCCCGTGACCCCGGCCGGGCGTGTTGTGGCCGGGCGGGACGCCGGGCTACAATGCGCGCCCCTCGGGGGCGGTTAGCTCAGCGGTAGAGCACTACCTTGACATGGTAGGGGTCACAGGTTCGAACCCTGTACCGCCCACCACATCCATGTGGACGAACGGCGAAGCCCACCGGCTTCGCCGTTTTCGTTCGTGGCGTCCGCGCGGCCCCAGGTGTCCCCATACGCCCCCGTGCGGGACGTAGAATCGGGGTGGCGCATGGGGCGCGCAGGGGGGGCGCCATGAGGTTCGGGGGCAAGACCGCGATCGTGACCGGGGCCAGCCGAGGCATCGGCCTGGCCATCGCGCAGCGGCTGGTGGACGAGGGCGCCCGCGTGGTGATCACCGCGCGCAACCAGGGCGCGCTGGACGAGGCGGTGGCCGTGCTGGGCGGCGCCACCTGCGCGCTGGCGGTGGCCGGGAAGGCGGACGACGCGGCGCACCAGTCGGCGACGGTGGCGCGCGCGCTGGAGGCGTTCGGCAGCGTGGACCTGCTGGTCAACAACACCGGCATCAACCCCGTGTACGGCGCACTGACCGACGTGCCGCTGGACGCCGCGCGCAAGATCGTCGAGGTGAACTGCCTGGCCGCGCTGTCCTGGATCCACGCGGCGCGCCAGGCGTGGATGGGCGCGCACGGCGGGGCCGTGGTCAACGTCGGCTCGATCGCCGGCCTGCGACCGGCGCCCGGCATCGGCGTCTACGGCGCGTCCAAGGCGATGCTGTCCTACCTCACCGCGCAGCTCGCCCTGGAGCTGGCACCGCGCATCCGGGTCAACGCGGTGGCGCCGGCGGTGGTGAAGACCAAGTTCGCCGCCGCCCTGTACGAGGGCCGCGAGGCCGAGGTCGCCGCCGCGTATCCGATGAAGCGCCTGGGCGATCCGGGGGACGTCGCCGGCGCCGTCGCCTTCCTGCTCTCCTCCGATGCGGCCTGGCTGACCGGGCAAACCCTGGTGGTGGATGGCGGGATCACCCTGACCGGGGGCATGGCATGAGCCTGCGCGCGGTGGTGACCGGCGCGGGCAACGGCATCGGCCGGGCCATCGCGCAGCGGCTGGCCGCGGGCGGTGCGCGGGTGGTGGTCAACGATCGCGATGGCCAGGCCGCCGAACGCACCGCGGCGGAGTGCGGCGGGCATGCCGCGCCGGGCGATGCCGCGTCGGAAGACGGCATCCGCGCGCTGGTCGGGGACGCGCGCGCCGCGCTGGGCGGGATCGATCTCTGGGTGGCGAATGCCGGCGTCGAACGCGGGCTGGGCCTGGACGCGCCCGACAAGGACTGGGCGTTGAGCCTGGAGGTCAACCTGCTGGCGCACGTGCGCGCCGCGCGCCTGCTGATGCCGGAATGGCTGCAACGCGGGAGCGGCCGCTTCGTCTCCGTTGCCTCGGCGGCGGGGTTGCTGACCATGCTGGGCAGCGCGCCGTACTCGGTCAGCAAGCACGGGGCGGTCGCGTTCGCCGAATGGCTGTCGGCCACCTACCGGCACCGCGGCATCGTGGTGCAGGCGGTGTGCCCGCTGGGCGTGCAGACCCGGATGTACGAACACGCCGGGCCGCTCAAGGACCTGCTGGGCATGGATGGGGTGCTGTCGCCGGAGCAGGTGGCCGAGGTGGTGTGGGAAGGCCTGTCGCACCAGCGTTTCCTGCTGCTGCCGCACCCGGAGGTGGCGCGCTACTACGCGCATCGGGCCACCGACACCGACCGCTGGCTGGACGGCATGAACCTCCTCCAGCAGCGGCTGGAGCGCGCGCTGGAAGGCGGGTCCGCCGCGCCGCCCGATGTCGCCGGGCGGGCCTGACATGGCGGACCTGCCCGGCCTCGACCTGCAGCGCCTGGGCGCCTGGCTGGATGCGAATTGCCCGGGGCTGGCCCAGGGCCCGCTGTCGGCGCGGCTGCTGGCGGGGGGACGCTCCAACCTGACCTATGCGGTGAGCGACGGCGCGGGTTCATGGGTGGTGCGCCGCCCGCCGCTGGGCCATGTGCTGGCCACCGCGCACGACATGGCGCGCGAGGCGCGGGTGCTCCGCGCGCTGGCCGGGACCACGGTGCCGGTGCCGCGCGTGCATGCCGCGTGCGAGGACGCCACCGTGCTGGGCGCGCCGTTCTACGTGATGGAGCTGGTGGACGGCGTGCCGTACCGCAGCGCCGCCGCGCTGGAGGCGCTCGGCCCGGCCCGCACCGCCGCCATCGCCATGCGGATGATCGACATCCTGGCCGACCTGCATGCGCTGGATCCCGCGGCGCTGGGGCTGGCCGACTTCGGGCGTCCGCAGGGCTTCCTGGCGCGCCAGGTGCGCCGCTGGAAGCAGCAACTGGATGCATCCCGCAGCCGCGACATCCCGGGCATCGACGCCCTGCACGCGCGCCTGGCCGCGGACCCGCCGGACGGCGCGCCGGCCACCCTGGTGCATGGCGATTACCGCCTGGACAACCTGCTGGTGGATGCGCAGGACCGGGTGGCCGCGGTGGTGGACTGGGAGATGGCGACCCTGGCCGATCCGCTGACCGACCTGGGCCTGCTGCTGGTCTACCAGCGCATGGGCGAACTGGGCGGCGAGGCGATGGCCAGCGCGGCGCCCGGTTATCCGTCGGAGGACGCGCTGCTGCAGCGCTACGCCGCCCGCAGCGGCCGCGACCTGGGCGAACTCGGGTACCACGTCGCACTGGCCTCGTTCAAGCTGGCGGTGATCGCCGAAGGCATCCACTACCGCCACCTGCACGGCCAGACGGTGGGCGAGGGCTTCGAGCATTTCGGCCGGATGGTGGCGCCGCTGGTGGCGTCCGGCCTGTCTGCCCTGGGGGATCGCCACTGATGGATTTCGCACTGGATGCGCGCACGCGCGAAATGCAGGCGTTGCTGCGCGATTTCCTGCACGCGCACGTGCTGCCCGCCGAGCCGGTGTTCCGCGCACAGCTGGCCGCGCTGCCGGACCGCTGGGCGTGGAGCGCCGCGCCGGTGCTGGCGGAGTTGCGCGCGCAGGCGCGCGCGCGCGGGCTGTGGAACCTGTTCCTGCCGGGCCCGGCAGGCGGGGGCCTGTCCAACCTGCAGTACGCGCCGCTGGCCGAACTCAGCGGGCGCTGCCCGGCACTCGCCCCGGCCGCGCTGAATTGCAGCGCGCCCGACACCGGCAACATGGAGGTACTGCACATGTTCGGCACGCCGGCCCAGCAGGCGCGCTGGCTGCAGCCGCTGCTGGACGGCGAGATCCGCTCGGCGTTCGCGATGACCGAGCCGGACGTCGCCTCGTCGGATGCCACCAACATCGAGACCCGCATCCGCCGCGACGGCGATGGCTACGTGGTGGATGGACGCAAATGGTGGATCACCGGCGCGATGAATCCGCAGGCCGAGGTGTTCATCGTGATGGGCAAGACCGACCCGGACGCCGAGCGCCACCGCCAGCAGTCGATGCTGCTGGTCCCGCGCGACACGCCCGGGGTGCGCATCGTGCGGCCGATGCAGGTGTTCGGCTACGACGACCACGAGCACGGCGGCCACGCCGAGATCGCCTTCGACGGCGTACGCGTGCCGGCGGAGAACCTGATCGGCGGCGAGGGCGAGGGGTTCGCGATCGCCCAGGCGCGGCTGGGGCCCGGCCGCATCCACCATTGCATGCGCGCGATCGGTCTGGCCGAGCTGGCCATCGAGGCGATGTGCGCGCGCGCGGATGCACGGGTGGCGTTCGGCAAGCCGCTGGCCGCGCAGGGCGTGGTGCGCGACTGGATCGCCGAGGCGCGGGTGCGCATCGAGCAGCTGCGCCTGCTGGTGCTCAAGACCGCCTGGCTGATGGACACCGCCGGCAACCGGGCGGCGCACGCGGAGATCCAGGCGATCAAGATCGCCACCCCGCGCACCGTGGAGTGGATCCTGGACAAGGCGATGCAGGTGCATGGCGCGGCCGGCCTGAGCCAGGACTTCCCCTTGGCCGCGGCCTTCGCCGGCATGCGCAGCCTGCGCCTGGCCGACGGCCCCGACGAGGTGCACAAGGCGGCGCTCGCGCGCGCGGAGCTGGAGCGCCAGCGCACGGCCCGCCAGCCCTGAATTCCCGCGGGTGCGGGATCCGGTCCCCGGGGCCTGCCGGGGGATGGTTGACTTGCGCCCGCCGCTCCCCAACCATTGCCATCCGCGCGTGCGCACCCGCCGCGCGCCCAGCCAGCCCGAGGTGGCCCGCGGCAACGCCGGCCGAGCGTGCGACATGAGCACTACCACCGCCCATCGCTGACGACGCCGCGCAGTTTCTGACACCGGAAGGCGCCGCGGCGCCTGTTTGCTTTCCAGTCCTCCGCCGGCCCGCAGGCCGCCCGCCGCTCCCGCTTCCGGATTCCCATGATCAACATCACCCTGCCCGACGGTTCCATCCGCCAGTTCGACGCCCCGGTCACGGTCGGCGAGGTCGCCGCCTCGATCGGCCCGGGCCTGGCCAAGGCCACCATCGCCGGCGAGGTGGACGGCCGCCTGGTCGACGCCAGCGACACCATCGACCACGACGCGCGCCTGCGCATCATCACCGCCAAGGATCCGGAAGGCGTCGAGATCATCCGCCACTCCAGCGCGCACCTGGTCGGCCACGCGGTCAAGCAGCTGTATCCCGACGCCAAGATGGTGATCGGCCCGGTGATCGAGGAAGGCTTCTACTACGACATCCATTCCGAGCGCCCGTTCACCCCCGAGGACCTGGCCGCGATCGAGCAGCGCATGCGCGAGCTCATCGCGCAGGACTACGACGTGGTCAAGAAGATGACCCCGCGCGCCCAGGTGGTGGAGGAATTCACCCGCCGCGGCGAGGAGTACAAGCTGCGCCTGATCGAGGACATGGGCCCGGAGGTCACCGCGATGGGCCTGTACCACCACCAGGAATACGTGGACATGTGCCGCGGCCCGCACGTGCCCAACACGCGGTTCCTGAAGGCGTTCAAGCTGACCCGCATCTCCGGCGCCTACTGGCGCGGCGACTCGAAGAACGAGCAGCTGCAGCGCATCTACGGCACCGCCTGGGCGGACGAGAAGCAGCTCAAGGCCTACATCCAGCGCATCGAGGAGGCCGAGAAGCGCGACCACCGCAAGATCGGCAAGGCGCTCGACCTCTTCCACCTGCAGGAGGAGGGCCCCGGCCTGGTGTTCTGGCACCCCAAGGGCTGGAGCATCTGGCAGACGGTCGAGCAGTACATGCGCAAGGTCTACCGCGACACCGGCTACGGCGAGGTGCGCTGCCCGCAGATCCTGGACGTGACCCTGTGGCAGCAGTCCGGCCACTGGGACAATTACAAGGACAACATGTTCTTCACCGAGTCGGAGAAGCGCACCTATGCGCTCAAGCCGATGAACTGCCCCGGCCATGTGCAGGTGTTCAACCAGGGCCTGCACAGCTACCGCGACCTGCCGATCCGCTACGGCGAGTTCGGCGCCTGCCACCGCAACGAACCCTCCGGCGCGCTGCACGGCATCCTGCGCGTGCGCGGCTTCACCCAGGACGACGGCCACATCTTCTGCACCGAGGCGCAGGTGGAGGAGGAGGTGCGTGCCTTCCACGCCCAGGCGCTCGAGGTCTATCGCGCGTTCGGCATGGCCGGCGCGGACAACGAGAACGTGCAGATCAAGATCGCGCTCCGGCCCGAGTCGCGCCTCGGCGACGACGCCACCTGGGACAAGGCCGAGGAGGCGCTGCGCGGCGCGCTGCGCGCCTCCGGCGTCGACTGGCAGGAACTGCCGGGCGAGGGCGCGTTCTACGGCCCCAAGATCGAGTACCACCTGAAGGACGCGATCGGCCGCACCTGGCAGCTGGGCACCATGCAGGTCGACTTCATGATGCCGGCCCGGCTGGGCGCCGAATACGTGGACGAGCACAGCCAGCGCCGCCACCCGGTGATGCTGCACCGCGCGATCGTCGGCTCCATGGAGCGTTTCATCGGCATCCTGATCGAGCACCACGCCGGCCAGCTGCCGGCCTGGCTGGCGCCGGTCCAGGCGGTGGTGATGAACATCACCGACGCCCAGGCCGACGCCGTCGCCGAGGCCCGGAAAGTCCTTGCGAATCAAGGCGTCCGGGTGGTTTCCGATTTGCGGAACGAGAAGATCGGCTATAAGATCCGCGAGCACACGCTGCAGCGCGTGCCGTACCTGCTGGTGGTCGGGGACCGCGAGAAGGAGAACGGCCTGCTCTCCGTGCGCACGCGGGGTGGGGAAGACCTCGGTACCATGTCCGCTGCCGACTTCGCCGCGCGTTTGCGTGAGGAGCAGGCCGGCTAGCGGGCCTGCACCCCGCGCGCCGGCCGCCGATTCCGGAATCGGCGGCCGCCCCGGCCCACCCGGGCCCACCCTTGGAGACAGCGACATCAGTACCACCAACGATTCAAAGCAGAACCGCAGGAACCTCGAGATCCGCGTGCCCCGCGTGCGGGTCATCGGCAGCGACGGCGAGATGATCGGCGTGCTCACGCGCGACGAGGCGCTGCGCATGGCCGAGGAAGAGGCGCTCGACCTGGTCGAGATCCAGCCGAACGCGGACCCGCCGGTCTGCAAGATCATGGACTTCGGCAAGTTCAAGTTCGACCTGCAGAAGAAGGCCAACGAGGCCAAGAAGAAGACCAAGCAGGTCGAGATCAAGGAAGTGAAGTTCCGTCCGGTCACGGACGAGGGCGACTACCAGATCAAGCTGCGCAAGATGCGCGAGTTCCTGCTCGAGGGCGACAAGATCAAGGTCAACATCCGCTTCCGTGGCCGCGAGATGAGCCACCAGGAACTGGGCCGGCAGATGGCCTCGCGCATCGAGGCCGACCTGGGCGAGGACATCGTCATCGAATCGCGCCCGCGCCTGGAAGGCCGGCAGATGGTGATGATGATCGCGCCGAAGAAGAAGTGACGGCCCGCCGGGCGATTTGAGAGTTGCCCGAAAACCCGCCATAATGCGCGGCCCGGTTCGCCGGGTTGTTGCATGCGGCACCCAGGACCCGCCTTGATCCCTTCCGGATCAATGGCTTACCCACCGGTCAGGCAGGATGGAGAGCGTGGCAACGCCGCAAGGCAATGCCGCCGCCTAGGCCAGTTCGAGATTTCGCAAGGATCCCCAATGCCCAAGATCAAGACCAATCGGGCGGCGGCCAAGCGCTTCCGGAAGACCGCTTCCGGCAAGTACAAGTGCGGCCACGCCAACAAGAGCCACATCCTCACCAAGAAGGCGACCAAGCGGAAGCGCAACCTCCGGCAGACGAACCATGTTCGTGCCGAGGACGCGGGCCGCCTGGACCGCATGCTTCCGTATTTGTGAGGAGATAAGACATGGCACGAGTCAAGCGTGGCGTCACGGCGCGAGCCCGCCACAAGAAAATCCTGAAGCAGGCCAAGGGCTACTACAACGCCCGCCGCAAGGTCTTCCGCGTCGCCAAGCAGGCGGTGACCAAGGCCCTGCAGTACGCCTACATCGGCCGCAAGCAGAAGAAGCGCCATTTCCGCACCCTGTGGATCGCGCGCATCAACGCCGCGGCCCGCGCGAACGGCATCAGCTACAGCCGCTTCATGAACGGGCTGCTGAAGGCCGGGATCACCCTGGACCGCAAGGTGCTGGCGGACATCGCCGTGCACGACGCGGCGGGCTTTACCGCCCTGACCGAGAAGGCCAAGGGCGCTTTGGCGGCGTAAGCCGCGCTCCACATCGGTTGTAGCGGCGGCCTCGTGGCCGCCACCACGTGGGGAAGGGCGCAAGTCCTTCCCCATGTTTGTTTGCGGGATCGCACCACGGGGAACCCAGCCACCAATGAGCGACATCGAATCCCTGTCCACCCGGGCCCTGGCCGACATCACCGCGGCCGACACGCCCGACGCGCTGGAAGCGCTGCGGGTGGGCCTGCTCGGCAAGAGCGGCAGCATCACCGCGCAGCTCAAGGCGCTGGGCGCACTGCCCGGCGACCAGCGCAAGGCAGCGGGCGAGGCGATCAACCGCGCGCGCGACGCGATTTCCGCGGCGCTGGCCGCGCGCAAGGCCGCACTGGACGAGGCCGCGCTCGACGTGCGCCTGGCCGGCGAAACCGTCGACGTCACCCTGCCGGGCCGCAACGCGTCGCGCGGCGGCGTGCATCCGGTCAGCCGCACGCTGGAGCGCATCACCGGGATCTTCGCGCGGCTGGGCTTCGAATCCGCCGACGGCCCCGAGATCGAGGACGACTTCCACAATTTCGAGGCGCTGAATTTCCCGCCGCACCATCCGGCGCGCGCCATGCACGACACCTTCTACATGGCCGACAACGGCAGCGGCGTTGCCCGCCTGCTGCGCACGCATACCTCGGGCGTGCAGGTGCGCTACATGCAGGATTTGCTTGCCGGAGGCGGCCAGCCGCCGCTGCGGATGATCGCGGCCGGCAAGGTCTACCGCAGCGACAGCGACCAGACCCATACGCCGATGTTCCACCAGGTCGAAGGCCTGCTGGTCGACGAGCACGCCAGCTTCGCCGACCTGAAGGGCACGCTGGCCGAGTTCGTGCGCGCGTTCTTCGAGCGCGATTTCGAGATGCGCTTCCGCCCGAGCTATTTCCCGTTCACCGAACCCTCCGCGGAAGTGGACATCGCCTGGCAGCAGGCCGACGGCAGCACCCGCTGGCTGGAGGTGCTGGGCTGCGGGATGGTGCACCCGAACGTGCTGCGCAACGTCGGCATCGATCCGGAGAAGTACACCGGCTTCGCCTTCGGCCTCGGCGTCGAGCGCTTCGCGATGCTGCGCTACGGCGTGGACGACCTGCGCGCCTTCTTCGACAACGACGTGCGCTTCCTGCGCCAGTTCGCCTGAGGTCCGCCATGAAGTTCCCTGAAAGCTGGCTGCGCCAGCACGTCAAGACCACGGCGACGCGGGACGAGCTCGCCGCGACCCTGACCGCGATCGGCCTGGAGGTCGAGGCGATGACGGTGATCGGCGACGCGCTGGACGGCGTGGTCGTCGCGCGCATCGTCGAATGCGCCAGGCATCCGGAAGCCGACAAGCTGCAGGTCTGCCAGGTCGATGCCGGCACCGGCGGCATGCTGCAGATCGTGTGCGGCGCGCCGAATGCGCGCCCCGGGCTGGTCGCGCCGCTGGCCACCATCGGCACCCAGGTCGGCGCGTTGACGATCAAGGCCGCCAGGCTGCGCGGCGTCGAATCGAACGGCATGCTGTGCTCGGCCAGGGAGCTGGGGATCGACGAGGACGCCTCCGGCCTGCTGGAACTGCCGGCCGATGCGCCGGTGGGCGCGCCGCTCGCCGATTACCTGGGGCTGCCCGACGCCAGCATCGAGCTCAAGCTCACCCCCAACCGGGCCGACTGCTTCGGCGTGCGCGGCATCGCCTACGACGTGGCCGCGGCCACGGGCAGCCAGGTCGAGCCGCTGGACGCGGTGCCGATGCCCGCGCTGTGCGACGCCACGCTGGCGGTGGCGTTGCAGGCGGGCGCCGATGCGCCGCGCTTCGTCGGCCGGGTGGTCGAGGGCGTGGACGCGTCGGTGCCCACGCCGGCGTGGATGGCGCAGCGCCTGCAGCGCAGCGGCGTGCGCCCGCTCAGCCTGCTGGTGGACGTCACCCAGTACGTGATGCTGGAACTCGGCCAGCCGATGCACGCCTACGACCGCGACCTGCTCGCGGGTCCGCTGGGCGTGCGCCATGCGCGCGAGGGGGAAACGCTCACGCTGCTCAACGGCGAGACCGCGACGCTCGACCCGCGGTTCCTGGCCATCACCGACGCGGACCGCGTGGTGGGCCTGGCCGGGATCATGGGCGGCGCCGACACCAAGGTGTCGTCGACCACCCGCAACGTGTTCCTGGAAGCCGCGCACTTCGCGCCGGCGTCGATCATCGGCCGCAGCCGGCGCCTGGGCCTGCACACCGACGCGGGCCACCGCTTCGAGCGCGGCGTGGATCCGGAGTTGCCGCGCATCGCCATCGAACATGCGACGCGATTGATCGTGGAGATCGCCGGCGGCGTACCCGGCCCGGTGACCGAGGCCGTGCTTGCGCAGCACCTGCCGCAACCGCAGCCAATCCTGCTCCGCCGCGCGCGGCTGGCGCGCGTGCTGGGCACCACGGTGCCCGATGCCGGGGTGTCGCGGATCCTGGCGGCCCTGGGCCTTGCGGTCGACGCGACCGCCGATGGCTGGAGCGTCACGCCCCCGGCGCGCCGTTTCGACCTGGCGCTCGAGGAAGACCTGGTCGAGGAGATCGCGCGCATCCACGGCTACGACGCGATCCCCGCCACGCTGCCGGGCGGTGGCACCCGCGTGGTCGCGCCCACCGAAATGCGCAGCAGCGAGCATGACGCGCGCCGGCAGCTGGTCGCGCGCGACTACCTGGAGGCGATCAACTACGCCTTCGTCGATGCGGAGCTGCTGGCGAAGTGGCGGCTCGCCGACGGCGGCGTGGCGCTCGCCAACCCGCTGAGCGCGGAACTGGGGGTGATGCGCACGCGCCTGCTGCCCGGCCTGGCGTCGGCGCTGGCCCGCAACGCCGCGCGCCAGCAGTCGCGGGTGCGGCTGTTCGAGATCGGCAAGACGTTCGCGGCCTCCGCCGGCGCTCCCGTCGAGACGCGGCGCATCGCCGCGGTCGCCTGCGGGGATGCCGACGCCGAGCAGTGGGGCGCGCCGGCGCGCACGGTCGACTTCCACGACATCAAGGGCGACCTGGAGAGCCTGGCGGCGTTGTCCGGCGCGGCGCTGGAGTACCGCGCATCGGCGGAACCGTTCGCGCATCCGGGCCGCTCGGCCGACGTGCTTCGCGATGGGGTGCGGATCGGCTGGATCGGCCAGCTGCACCCGCGCCTGCAGCAGGCGATGGGCATCGATGCGGAGGTGTACGGCTTCGAGCTGGAGCTGGATCCGTTGCTGGAGCGTCCGCTGCCGCGCGCGCGCCCGCTGTCGCGCTATCCATCCGTCCGCCGTGACCTCGCGTTCGTCGTCCCGGAAACGGTGGCCTGGGACGCCATGCGGGCGACCGCCGAAGCGGCTGCGGGCGAGGCCCTGCGCGACCTGCGGCTGTTCGACCGCTACGCCGGGAAGGGCGTGGAAAACGGATTCAAGAGTCTCGCCATGGCCTTGATTTTGCAGGATGAATCGCGCACCCTGACCGACCGCGACGTGGACGCCGTGGTGGCCGCGGTGATCGCGGCGCTGCAGGCGGAACACGGCGCGGCCATCCGGCGCTGAAGGGGACAGCAATGGCGTTGACCAAGGCGGAAATGGCCGAGCGCCTCTACGAGGACGTGGGCCTGAACAAGCGCGAGGCGAAGGAATTCGTCGACGCGTTCTTCGACGCCCTGCGCGAGGCGCTGGAGCAGGGCCGCCAGGTCAAGCTCTCCGGTTTCGGCAATTTCGACCTGCGCCGCAAGAACCAGCGCCCCGGCCGCAATCCCAAGACCGGCCAGGAGATCCCGATCTCCGCGCGCACCGTGGTCACCTTCCGCCCGGGCCAGAAACTCAAGGAGCGCGTGGAAGCCTATGCCGGCCGCGCGACCGGCATCGGAGCCGCGCATGCTTGATCCGGGCAGCAACCGCGAACTTCCGCCGATCCCGGCCAAGCGCTACTTCACCATCGGCGAGGTCAGCGAGCTGTGCGACGTCAAGCCGCACGTGCTGCGCTACTGGGAGACCGAGTTCCCCAGCCTGGAACCGGCCAAGCGCCGCGGCAACCGCCGCTACTACCAGCGCCACGACGTGCTGATGGTGCGCCAGATCCGCAGCCTGCTGTACGAACAGGGCTACACCATCGGCGGCGCGCGGCTGCGCCTGGAAGGCGAGGGGGCGAAGCAGGAATCCACGCTGAGCCACCAGATCGCCCGCCAGGTGCGGGTGGAACTGGAGGAAGTGCTGCAGCTGCTGCGGCGGTGAGCGCACGGCCACGGCCTGCGGCCGGCGCGTCCAGGCCGCCGACTGCGTATTTGCCCGCGGCACGGCTATAATTCCCGCACCGGGGTATAGCGCAGCCTGGTAGCGCACTTGTCTGGGGGACAAGTGGTCGTCGGTTCAAATCCGGCTACCCCGACCAAATCGATGCACGCGGACGCCCGGCCCAGCCGGGCGTCTTGCGTTGCGCGGTTCATCGCGCAGTTGAACTTCCACCCGGGCGCCCGGTCACACTGCGCCGCAAGTCGAACGGAGCGTGCGGATGCGAACGAAGTGGCTGGCGGCGTGCTTGATCGCGGCGATGGCGATGCCGGTGCATGCGCTGCAGGCGCCCAGCAACACCGCGCCACCCCCAACCGGCGCGACGCAGCCCACCGCCTCCACTACCGCCACGGCCAGCGCGCTCCCGGACGACGGCATCCGCACCGAAGCCACCGTGGTGGTCACCGGGAACCAGCCCGGCCCGGGGCTGTGGCTGGTGCGCAAGGGCGCCAACGAGCTGTGGATCCTCGGCACCATCAGCCCGCTGCCGGCCAATTTCCAGTGGCAGACCCAGCAGCTGGATGCGGTGATCGGCAACGCGCAGGAGGTCATGTACGCGCCCTCGCTGTCGGTCAACGCCAAGGTCGGCAAGCTGCGCGCGCTGACCATGCTGCCATCGCTGATCGGGATCAAGAACAACCCCGGCGGCAAGCGCCTGGACGACGTGCTGCCGCCCGCGACCTACGTGCGCTGGAGCGCGTTCCGCGACCGCTTCCTGGGCGACCGCGGCGCCGACAAGCTGCGCCCCGCGTTCGCCGCCAACGAACTCTGGAAGTCGGCGATCAAGCGCAGCGGCATGAGCGACAAGGACGTGGTGAAGGACGCCGTGGCCGCGGCGGTGGCCCGCCACAATCCAAAGGTCACCCTGGTCAAGGAAACCATCACCATCACCGACCCCAAGGCCGCCATCCGCCAGTTCAAGTCCGGCGAGTTGCAGGACATGGCCTGCCTGGAGCGCACCCTGGACCGCCTGGGCCAGGACATGGAAACCCTGCGCGGCCGCGCCAATGCCTGGGCCACCGGCGACGTGGCCGCGCTGCGCGCCATGCCGCAGTCCGACCAGTACCAGGCCTGCGTGGAGGCGATCACCGAAAGCGGCATCGGCCGCAGCCTGGGCATGGGCGACGTGGCCGCGCGCCTGCAGGCGCAGTGGCTGGCCAAGGCGGACGCCGCGCTGGCCGCCAACGCGACCACGTTCGCCGTATTGCCCATGCGCGAGCTGCTCAAGGCCGGCGGCATCGCCGACATCCTCAAGGCCAGGGGCTACACGGTGCTGGCGCCGGACGAATGAGCGGGCGCTAGCGTGTGGCTACCGTACACTCGGTGACGTGCTAGCCGACAGTCGCCGGCAACACCGGCATCCATTAAAACGGAGACAGCGATGCAGCGATGTGCAGTGGGCGTGATGGGGTTGTTGCTTGCAGGACTTGTCGGGTGCAAGCCCACACACCCGGAAGCTACGGCAGTGCCAACCCGGCAGCCTCCCGTTACAAGTAAACCTGCGCTGCACCCCTGCTCCCTGTTGTCGGACAAGGCCGTGGCCGGTGTGGTCGCTGGTGCCCAGACTGGACAACGCGATCCGGCAGACGAGACCCTTGGCATATCAACCTGCCGATGGGCGGTGGGTGAGGGCGCGGTGGTGCTTCAGGCATACGAGGTCGGCCCCGGCGCCTTGGCTCGGGAGTTGCAGAGCGCAGCGCTGGAAATCGTCGACCTGCGTCGGCCGGATGCGGGTTCGGCAGTACGCCTTGAACACCTCGCCGGTATCGAGGACAGCGCAGGCGCTTTCGTCGAGCGCACCGACGCGGACCGCGGGATCCGCCGGGCGGGGGCCGTGCTTATGGTCCAGCGCAGCGGTCGACTTGCGGTTCTGCGCATACCCCAGGTCGCCGAGGGTGACCGGGATGCCGGGCTGCGTTCATTGACAGCGCTCGGCGCCGAAATTGCAGAAGGCCTCTGAAGTGCGTCTGCCGTGAGCGTGGTCAAGCCGCATGCAGTGCGGCGGCGGCAACGAAGCTTGGGCAGCAGGAAATCGTAACGTGCGGTTTGAGCCGTGCTCCACGGACCCGTGTCGTTGTCGCAGCTGTAATGCCCAAGCGGTGATCGCAGATGCCCGGCATCGTGATGGCATTGCGATGCGAGGAAAAGCGGAGGAACAGGAAGACGGCGCCGAAAGCGGCGCCGTCTCCTGATGTCGGATCACGACGTTTCGCGTCAAGGATCCTTGCTTGGTTGAAGTCCACAGCTCAGAACGTCGATCCCGTGGCAACCCCGTTGTTCGGTGAGCCCGGCAGCGGGGTGGTCAAATATGGGAACGTCTGCAGGAAGTACGCCGCTTCGACGGTAGTTCCATCTGTGTACGGCAGCGATCGGGACGGGGCCTGGGCGTCGGTGAGCAGGATGCCCATCGACACGCGCAGAGCAATGTCCACGACGTCGTCGCCTGGCCTCCGCCCGTTCGGGAAGCCGGCCACGTCACCGCCGATGACACCCAGATTGTTCTGAAGCCCGGCCACCTTGGGTGCGATCGACGTGTTGAGGCGCAGCATCTCGGCCGGACGCACGTTGGCAGGCTTGTTCAGACCGTCGACACCCGTCAGGAACGCGGCCACCAAATCAGCGCGCGGGAACAGGTTTGGGGCCTGCACGCCGGGGAACAGGCGCTCGATCACTTCGGGCAGCACCGGATTGGTCACGTACTTGGCGAACTGGGCATCGTCGACGGGACTCGATGCATTGAACTTGTCCTTGTCGGGAAGCCCGATGACCACCTCGTTGACCAGCGGGGCCGACAATCGGGAGACCTGTGTGGGGCCGTCCATGTTGGGGAGGCGGGCAGTGGTCCATGCGCCGATGATGGGACTCCCGCCGGCAGCGGTCAGGCACGAGATCGGCACTTCCATCGCAAAGGTGGTGACATTCTTGCCGAACAGATCATTGGGTTCGGCGTTCGGCGCGCCAACCGGGTTGGTATTGATCAGGTCGAATATCTCCCCGAGGTTGACGGCGAACCCGTCGCGGCGCTGGCCCACGAACACGCGGGCTTCCGATGCGCAGCCTGGCAACTGGGTGCGATAGACGAAGCGGTTCCAATATCGGAAATAGTCGGGGATGGACTTGGTGCCGATGTTGTCGAACGGCTTGATGAACACGTCCGAGCCTGTCTGCAGGTTGGTGGCCCTCGTGCGCGCCAGGTTGTTGCCGGTCACCGACAGCTGGTACATCTCGAACACGTTCTGGTTGGGGTGCATGTCCAGGTTGCCGAACGGTCCCAGATTGCTGAGCGGGATCGCCACGTCGACGCCGTCCACCGGGAACACGAGGTTCTGGTAGACGTTGGATATCTCGAAGTCGTAGACGATGTCCGGGACCGCATCGCCGTTGTTGTCGATGTTGATCTGGTAGGTGGCTCGGGGATCCAGCAGGAAGTAATTGGGTCCACCGAATGGATCCTGCAACGGCTGGTAGTTGGCGATGAAGGTCACGAAGTTCTCGCGGCCTGCTTCGTAGCTGCGGAACATGTAGAAGTCGGTGGCATCCGCCTTCGGATACTTGGTGATGGTCGGTGCTTCGCGATGGCTCGAGGCGAACACTGCCCCTCCGGTCAGCAGGACGGCGGCGGCGATCGTTGTCGCAAGTAGAGTGCGTTTCATGTCAGCTCCTTGATGAGGAAACAGTGGCTCGTCCGTGGGCGGGAAGACATGATCCGAGGCAAGCGCTGCAGCTGTGCGGGTGGCTCGGAAGAGCAAATCAATCGGCGCCCTACTCAGCTACGGTTAAAAAACCGCTTCGGATGCAGGTGGGAGCAACTATTTTTCGACGCTCCCATTCATTGATGTAGAGCTTGCGTGAGTGTCGCGTGACGCATCCAAACGCCATGGCGTCACGTACTGTTGCAACGCTGCCGGATTTCCACTCCGCTCCCATTCGACGTCGATAAGTCTCAAGGATCAACATGCGTTCAATTCGATTGATTCCGTTCGTCGCACTCCTATCGGTCGCCACTGCTTGCAGTCGCGACACCAGTCCCACGTCGGAAAGTGGTGGCGAATCCCCCAGTACTGCGGATGTGGCCTCTTCGCGGACCGCCGATAGCGCCCAGCGAGGTCGTCAGGCCTCGACACCAGCGGGGCAATTGATCGACGGTCCGATCGCCCGTGATCCGGGCTTCCAGCTGCCGGTCCCCGGTGCGTCCTCGCCCGGACAGGGATCGCCTGAGCCTGCGCTATTGGACCCGGATACGGTGCGGTTGGCGTTGCTCGAAGGGATGCCTGCTTCCGGCCAAGGCATACGCGTGCAGGCTGACCAACGCGGCGTGGTTTCGCTGCGCGGGGAGGTTGCAACTGTCGCCGATCGCCAACGCGCACACTACCTGGCCCGGGCGCAGCCTGGGGTGGCGGAAGTGGACATTGAGGGACTACGCGTCCAGCAGCGCTGACGTTTCCTGACGAGCGGTGGCGAGAGGAACGGAGCAGGGATAGGGCGGCGGTGGTGCAGCCATCTCAGGCGGTGCCACCGCGCAGGCCGTCGCGGGCTAGGCGCTTGCGGCCTGCGCCCGCGGCGCCTGGCCCAGGTCCGGCCAACGCTTCAGCAGCGCCGCGCGGATCCCGGCCGCGTCCAGCCCGGCCTCGGCCAGCAGGTCCTCGCGGCTGGCGTGGTGCTGGAAGGCGTCGGGCAGGCCCAGGTGCAGGATCGGCATGACGATGCCCTCGGCCGCCAGCAGTTCGGCCACGCCACTGCCGGCGCCGCCCGCCACCACGTTGTCCTCGAGGGTGACGAAGCCCGCGTGGGTGCCGGCCAGTTCCAGGACCAGCGCGCGGTCCAGCGGCTTGACGAAGCGCATGTTGACCACGGTCAGGCCCAACTCGGCGCCCACCGTTTCCGCGGCCGGCACCAGCGCGCCGAACGCCAGCAGCGCGATCCGCGCGCCCTGGCGGCGCAGCTGCGCCTTGCCGATCGGCAGCGTGTCCAGGGTGGCCGACACCGCCACGCCGGGGCCGCTGCCGCGCGGGTAGCGCACCGCGGCCGGGCCGGCGTGCCGGTAGCCGGTGCTCAGCATGCGCCGGCATTCGTCCTCGTCGGCCGGGGCCATCACCACCATGTTGGGCACGCAGCGCAGGTAGGACAGGTCCAGGTTGCCCGCGTGGGTGGCGCCGTCCGGGCCGACCACGCCGCCGCGGTCGATCGCGAACAGCACGTCCAGCGCCTGGATCGCCACGTCGTGCACCAGCTGGTCGTAGCCGCGCTGCAGGAAGGTCGAATAGATCGCGACCACCGGCTTGGCGCCCTCGCAGGCCATGCCCGCGGCCAGGGTGACCGCGTGCTGCTCGGCGATCGCCACGTCGAAATAGCGCTGCGGGTATTCCTGGCTGAAGCGCACCAGGCCCGAGCCTTCGCGCATCGCCGGGGTGATGCCCAGCAAGGCGGGTTCGGCGGCGGCCATGTCGCAGATCCAGTCGCCGAACACGTCGGTGTAGGTCGGCTTGCGGGCGCCGGGCTTGCTCACCAGGCCCTGCTGCGGGTCGAACGGCGACACCGCGTGGTAGCCGATCTGGTCGCCCTCGGCCAGCTCGTAGCCCTTGCCCTTGGTGGTGATCACGTGCAGCAGCTGCGGGCCCTTGAGGCCCTGCAGCATCCTGACCACGCCGAGCAGCGCGTCCACGTCGTGTCCGTCGATCGGGCCGGTGTAGTGGAAGCCCATTTCCTCGAACAGGGTGGAGGGCACGAACATGCCCTTCCAGTGTTCCTCCCAGCGCCGCACGAACTTCGCGGTGGGGTTGTTCTTGTCGCCCAGCAGCTTCTTGCCGCCCTCGCGCAGCGCGTTCAGCGTCTTGCTGCCGGTCATGCGGCCCAGCATCTTGGTCAGGCCGCCCACCGCCTCGCTGATCGACATGCGGTTGTCGTTGAGGATCACCAGCAGGTTGGGCTCGTCCTCCATGCCGCCGGCGTGGCCCAGCGCTTCCCAGGCCATGCCCGCGGTCATCGCGCCGTCGCCGATCACCGCCACCACCCGGCGGTCGTTGCCGGCCCTGGCATTGGCGATGGCCATGCCCAGGGCGGCGCTGATCGAGGTGGACGAATGGCCCACGCCGAAAGTGTCGTATTCGGATTCCTCGCGCTTGGGGAACGGCGCCACGCCGTCCTTCTGCTTGACGGTGTGGATGCCGTCGCGGCGGCCGGTCAGGATCTTGTGCGGGTAGCACTGGTGGCCGACGTCCCAGACCAGGCGGTCGTCGGGCGTGGCGTACAGGTAATGCAGCACCGTGGTCAGCTCGACCACGCCCAGGCCGGCGCCGAAGTGGCCGCCCGACTTGCCCACCGATTCGATCAGGTAGCCGCGCAGCTCGTCGGCCACCGCGCGCAGGCTGGATTCGGGCAGGCGGCGCAGGTCGGCGGGGCTGTCGATCTCCGACAGCAGGGGATAGCGGGTGGCATCGATCATCCGGCTATTGTCCCTCCGGCCCGCCCGCCCGGCAATGAAGCGGCCGTGAGGCGAACAAGAAGGCCCGGGCATGCCGGGCCTTCGTCGTGCCATGGGCAGCACTGCCGCCGGGCGGATGGCCGCCTAGCGGCGCCGGATCACCAGATCACCACCCGGTCGGCCTCGCCGCGCACCATCGGGTCGCCTTCCTTGCAGCCGAACGCGGTGGCGAACGCCGGCAGGTTGGACGGCGCGCCGATCGCGCGGAAGTTGGCCGGCGCGTGCGAATCGGTCTTCAGCCGCACCAGCAGCTCCTCCGGGGTGAAGTTGCGGCGCCACACCGTGGCCCAGTTCAGGAAGAAGCGCTGGTCGCGGGTGATGCCGTCGGTGGCCGGGTCGGGCGTGCCGGCGGTGGCCGCCTTCATCGCATCAAAGGCCGTCGCCAGCCCACCCAGGTCGGCGATGTTCTCGCCCAGGGTCAGGTTGCCGTTGATCGCATCGCCGGCGTCGGTCCTGTAGGCGTTGAACTGCTGGACCAGCTTGCCGGTGCGCTCGCTGAAACCCCTGGCGTCGGCCTCGCTCCACCAGTTCTCGAAGTTGCCGGTGGCGCCGAAGCGCGCGCCCTGGTCGTCGTAGCCGTGGGTCATCTCGTGGCCGATCACCGCGCCGATGCCGCCGTAGTTCATCTCGTCGGGCGCTGCGGGATCGAAGAACGGCGGCTGCAGGATCGCGGCCGGGAACACGATCTCGTTCTGCAGCGGGTTGTAGTAGGCGTTGACCATCTGCGGCGGCATGCCCCATTCGGTCTTGTCCACCGGCTTGCCGACCTTGGACAGGTTCCACTTGTAGTTGAATTCCTGCGCCGCCAGCACGTTGCCGATGTAGCTGTCGCGGCTGGTCGCAAGGCCGCTCCAGTCGCGCCACTTGTCCGGGTAGCCGATCTTCGGGGTGAAGCTGGCCCACTTCTCCAGCGCCTTCTTCTTGGTCTCGTCGCCCATCCAGTCCAGCGCCTCGATCCGGCCCTTCAGCGCGGTGGACAGGTTGCTCACCAGGGCCTGCATCTTGGCCTTGGATTCGGCCGGGAAGGCGACCTGCACGTACAGCTGGCCCAGCGCCTCGCCGGCCTGGTTGTTGAGCGTGCCCAGCACGCGCTTCCACAGCGGCCGCTGTTCCTTCTGCCCGCGCAGGGTCTTGCTGTAGAAGTCGAAGTGCTCCTGCACGAAGGCCTTGGACAGGTAGGGCGAGGCGCCGTCCACCGCACGGAAGCGCAGGTACGCGCGCCACACCGCCGGGTCCACCTCGGCCAGCATGGTGCTGACCTCCTGGTGGAAGGCGGGGTTGGACAGCGAGATCACCGGCTGCGCGGCGATGCCCTGGGACTGGATGAAGGCCGTCCACGGGAAGTTCGGCGTCAGCTTGTCGGCCTCGGCGGGGGACATCGGGTTGTAGTAGAGCGAGACGTCGCGGGCCAGCTCCTCGCTGGTCTTGGACACCTTCGCAAGGCGCGTTTCGAAGGCCACCACGTCGGCGGCCTGCCTGGCCGCATCCGCCGCGCTGGCGCCGGCCAGCTCCAGCACCCTGGCCGCGTGCGCCTGGTAGGCCTCCAGCTTGGCCTTGTTCTCCGGCTTGGTGTAGTAGCTCGGGTCCGGCAGGCCCAGGCCGCCCTGCATCGCATAGGCGATGTTCTGCCCGGAGTTCTTGAAGTCGGCCTCGGCGCCGAAGTTGAACAGCGGGTTGCGGCCCTTGGCGGCGGTGGCGCGCAGGTAGTCGGCGATCCCCTTGCCATCGGCCAGCGCGTCGATCGCGGCCAGCTCGTCCTGCATCGGCGCGATGCCCTGCGCCTCGATCCTGGCCTCGTCGCTGCCGGTGGCCCAGAAGTCGCCGACGATCTTGTCCACGCCGGTGGCGTCGGCGCGCGCGGCGGCCTGTTCGGCCAGCTGGCGCTGCACGGCGTTGGAGCGCTCGTCCAGCATCTCGAACGCGCCCCAGCTGGTGCGGTCGCCCGGCACCGGGTTGGCGGCCAGGAACTTGGCGTTGGCGTAGCCGGCGAAATCCACGCAGGCGTTCTTCGACGGATCCAGGTCGCTGGCCTGGAAGCGGTTGACCGGCGGCAGGGTGGATTCGTCCAGGGTGTAGGCGGCGGCGCGCGGCGCGGCATCGGCGGCGGGCGCGGGAGGGGTGTCGGCGCGGTTGCAACCGGCCAGCGCGGCGGCGACGGCCAGCGGGAGGAGCAGGGTCTTCGGGGATTTCACGTGGCGACTCCGGGCATGCGCGGATGGAAGGGGACCGGCAGTGCCGGGTGCGGGCGACTGTACCCCGACCCCGGGGGCGGGCGGGGTGCCACAGGTCATGCCGGCTGCTACGCTGCGGCCACAACCGGGAGGCGCGGCATGCAGGTGCAGTTCCACGGCGCGGCGGGCGAGGTGACCGGATCCCTGCACCTGGTGCAGGCGGCGGGCAAGCGGATCCTGCTGGACTGCGGCCTGATCCAGGGCAGCCCGGAGGCGGAGGCGCGCAACTTCGCACCGTTCGACTTCGATGCCGCCGGGATCGACGCGCTCATCCTCAGCCACGCCCACATCGACCACGTCGGCCGGGTGCCGCGGCTGCTGATGGCCGGCTTCCGCGGACCGATCTTCGCCCAGCAGGCCACCGCCGACCTGCTGCCGATCATGCTGCTGGATTCCGCCTCGCTGCAGGAATCCGACGCGGAGCGCACCAACCGCAGGCGCGCACCGGGCCAGCCACGCGCGGTACCGCTGTACACCAAGGACGACGTGCGCGCCGCGCTGGCGCAGGTGCAGCCGCTGCCCTACGGCGTGCGCACGCAAATCGTGGACGGCGTGGAACTCACCCTGCGCGACGCCGGCCACATACTGGGTTCGGCCATCGTCGAGCTGTGGGCCGATGGCCGCAAGCTGGTGTTCTCCGGCGACCTGGGCCCGGCCGGCACGCCGATCCTGCGCGACCCGGAGCGGGTGCGCGAGGCGGACCTGCTACTGATGGAATCGACCTACGGCGACCGCAACCACCGCGAGCGCGCGGCCACCGTGCACGAGCTGGGCGACATCCTGGAGCGCGCCTGGCGCGACGGCGGCAACGTGCTGATCCCGGCGTTCGCGGTGGGCCGCACCCAGGAACTGCTGTACTGGTTCGCGCGGCACTGGGACGACTGGGGCATGCAGCGCTGGCGCATCTACCTGGACAGCCCGATGGCGTCCAGGGTGGTGCGCGTGTACGACAGGCACCACGCCCTGTTCGACGCCGAGGCCCGCGCGGTCTGGCGCGGCACGCCCAACCCGTTCCGCCTGCCCAACCTGCACGTCACCGAAAGCAGCGAGGAGTCGATGGCGATCAACCGCATCCGCGGCGGCGCCATCGTCATCGCCGGCAACGGCATGGCCAGCGGCGGGCGGATCCTGCACCACCTGCGCCAGCACCTGGGGCGGCGCGAGTCGCACGTGGTGTTCGTCGGCTACCAGGCGCAGGGCACGCTGGGGCGGCGGCTGGTGGATGGCGCGCGCTGGGTGCGCATCCACGGCCGCGACGTGCGGGTCAACGCGCAGCGGCACACCGTGGGCGGGCTGTCCGCGCACGCCGACCAGCAGGCCCTGCTGGCCTGGTACGCAGGCTTCGACCCGCCGCCGCCGGTGGCGCTGGTGCATGGCGAGGACCTGGCGCGCGAGGCGCTGGCCGGCGAACTGCACGAGCGCCACGGCGTCACCGCGGTGCTGGCGCGGCCGGGCATGCTGCTGGAGGCCTGATGCCCGGCCTGGGCGGCGGCACGCTGTTCCTGCTGCTCGCCCTGCTGGCGGAGATCGCCGGGACGGTGGGCGGGTTCGGCTCGTCGGTGTTCTTCGTGCCGGTGGCCAATTTCTATTTCGATTTCCAGTCGGTGCTGGGCATCACCGCGCTGTTCCACCTGGCCAGCAACCTGAGCAAGCTGGGCCTGTTCCGCGGCGGGATCGACCGCGCGCTGCTGCTGCGCCTGGGCGTGCCCTCGGTGGTGTTCGCGGTGCTGGGCGGGATGGCCAGCGCCTGGTTGGGCACGCGCTGGCTGGAAGCCACGCTGGCGGTGTTCCTGCTCGCCCTGAGCGGCTGGATGCTGGCGCGCCCGCAGTGGCGGATCGCGGCCACCACCCGCAGCGCGGTGCTGGGCGGCGCGCTGTCGGGCGGCATGGCGGGTCTGGTGGGCACCGGCGGCGCGGTGCGCGGCATGACCCTGGCCGCGTTCGACCTGCGCAAGGACGCATTCGTCGCCACCTCGGCCGCGATCGACATGGGCATCGACGTGGCACGCGCGACGGTCTACGCGCGCAACGGCTACATCCACGCGCACGACCTGGTGTGGCTGCCGCTGCTGGCGGTGGTGGCGCTGGCCGGCACCTGGATCGGGCGGCGCGTGCTTGGGCGCATCTCGCAGGCGCAGTTCCGGCGCATCGCGCTGCTGCTGGTGTTCGGCATCGGCCTGGTCACCCTGGTGCAGGCGCTGGGCGTAGACTGAAACCGAGCAGGGAGACGCGCCATGAGCGAACTCAAGACCCGCCCGACGGATGCGTCGGTGGAGGCCTTCCTGGCCCGGCAGCCGCCGGAGCGCCGCGCGGATTGCGAGGCGGTGGCGACGATGATGCAGGCGGCCACCGGCGAGCCGGCCACGATGTGGGGCGAGGGCATCGTGGGCTTCGGCCGCTATGCGTACACCAACAGCACCAGGAAGACCTACGAGTGGCCGCTGATCGGCTTCTCGCCGCGCAAGAGCGACCTGACGCTGTACATCATGCCGGGCTTCGACGGCCGTGCCGGGCTGATGGACAGGCTGGGCAAGCACAAGACCGGCAAGAGCTGCCTCTACCTCAAGCGGCTGTCCGACGTGGACCAGGGCGTGCTGCGCGAATTGATCGACGCCTCGGTGCGCGCGATGGAGCCGCAGCGCGTGCGCTGATCCGTCAGCGCCTCCGCCCGCCGCCCGCCAGCGTGGACAGCAGCAGCAGGCCGCCGGCCAGCCCCAGGTTCTTCATGAAGTGCAGCAGCTGGACCGACTGCGCGCCGCCGCCAAGCGTCCAGAAGCGGTGCGCGTACACCGCCTCCGCCACCAGCGCCAGCGCCCCGAGCAGCGCCATCGCCCGCAGCCGCCAGCCGCTGAGCAGCGCCAGGCCCAGCGCCAGCTCCGCCGCGCTGATGACCAGGGTGCTGTTGGCGGTGGGCACCCCTTGCGTGGCGCGCCACAGGCGGTAGCCGCCCATCACCACGAACACGCTGGCAAGCAACCATCGGGCAAGGCGGGCTTCGGGCTTCATGCGCGGGCTCGGCTGAACGGTAGGCGCAAGGGTGGCATGCCGGCGGCGCGACCGGAAGTACGGGGCGGCCCGCGTTCGCGTATGATGTCGCCTGTTCTGCGCACGGCTGATCGCCCCGGCTCCATCGATGGGGTGCGTTCTTCCTGATCAAGCCGGCCGCCCACGCGGCTACTGTTCCTACGCCATTCGTCGCGCAGACACGGCCCGGATCACCGGCGTCGTGCCATCGCCGACTCGACGCGCGGAGGGACCCCAGGGTCCACAGGAACGCTCGGGTTTCGCCCATGCCCTGCGCATGGGTCTGCACCATTACCGGAGTTCCAGACAATGTCTTTCGAAACCCTTGGCCTTGCGCCCGCACTGCTGCGCGCGCTGGCCGACAACGACTACACCACCCCCACCCAGATCCAGGCCGACGCCATCCCGCTGGTGCTGGCCGGCCATGACGTGCTGGGCGGCGCCCAGACCGGCACCGGCAAGACCGCGGCGTTCGCGCTGCCGGTGCTCAACCGCCTGAGCAAGGAAACCCCGCCGTCCGGCCCGCGCAAGCCGCGCGCGCTGGTGCTGGTGCCCACCCGCGAGCTGGCGGTGCAGGTGGCCGAGAGCTTCAAGACCTACGGCCGCCACCTCAAGCTCAACGTCACCACGCTGTTCGGCGGCGTGGGCATGCAGCCGCAGGTGGACCAGCTGCGCCGCGGCGTGGACGTGCTGGTGGCCTGCCCGGGCCGACTGCTGGATCACCTGGACCGCGGCAGCGTGAAGCTGGACGCGGTGCAGGTGCTGATCCTGGACGAGGCCGACCGCATGCTGGACATGGGCTTCCTGCCGGCCATCAAGCGCGTCATCAACCGCGTGCCCAAGGAGCGCCAGACCCTGCTGTTCTCGGCCACCTTCGAGGCGCAGATCAAGGCGCTGGCGCTGGAGTTCATGCGCAACCCGCAGCAGGTGCAGGTGGCCGCGCAGAACACCATCGCCCAGACCATCGCCCACCGCGCGCACCCGGTCGACGGCTCGCGCAAGCGCGACCTGCTGGTGCAGATCCTGTCGCAGCGCCACACCGACCAGGTGCTGGTGTTCGGCAAGACCAAGCACGGCTGCAACCGCCTGGCCGAGCAGCTGGACGAAGCCGGCCTGCCGTCGGTCGCGATCCACGGCAACAAGAGCCAGGCGGCCCGCCAGAAGGCCCTGCGCGACTTCAAGTCCGGCCGCGCGCGGATCCTGGTGGCCACCGACGTGGCCGCCCGCGGCCTGGACATCCCCGACCTGCCGCTGGTGATCAACTACGAACTGCCGATGGTGGCCGAGGACTACGTGCACCGCATCGGCCGCACCGGCCGCAACGGCGCGCAGGGCGAGGCGCTGTCGCTGGTCTCGCCGGAGGAGGGCGGCCTGCTGCGGCAGATCCAGCGCCTGCTGAAGGTGGACCTGCAGATGGACGTGGTGCCCGGCTTCGCGCCCAGCAAGCCGATCCGCCTGGACACCCCGATCCCGAAGAACGGCGGTGGCGGCGGCCAGCGCCCCCCGGGTCGCCCGGCGGCGCGTCCGCACGGCCGTCCGGCCGCGCG
>CBFGMM010000013.1:0-28805 GCA_965649855.1 uncultured Thermomonas sp.
CGCCCTTGCGAACTTCTCCTGCGCTGCGAGCCACCGTGGGTGCTTTCTCAAGAAAATCCGGTTAGTGCTTGATCCTACTACGGATCAGACCTTCATGCCCTGCAGCGCCGGATGCACGATCCGGCCCGCTTCGACGTTGATGCCGCGGGTCAGCGCCACGCTGTCGCGCCACTGGCCCGAGGCCAGCTTGTTGACCCAGGGCAGGATCGCGGCGCAGATCGCCTGCGAGGACGTCTGCGGCACGGCGCCGGGCATGTTGGTCACGCAGAAGTGGGTCACGCCCTCCTCCACGTAGGTCGGCTCCTTCCAGTTGGTGGGCCGCGAGGTCTCGAAGCAGCCGCCCTGGTCGATGGCGATGTCCACCACCACGCTGCCGTCCTCCATGTCGCGCAGCATCTCGCGGGTCATGACGTGCGGCGCCTTGGCCCCGGTGATCAGCACCGCGCCGATCACCAGGTCGGCCTCGGCCACCTTGCGCGCCACCACGTCGTGGTACGGATACAGCGCGGTCACGTTGTTGCCCAGGCGCATGGCTTCGTCCATCCGGTCCTGGCGCATCTCGAACACGGTCACGTTGGCGCCGCCGGCCGCGGCCAGCGCGGCGGAGGCGCTGCCGGCCTGGCCGGCGCCGAACACCACCACGTTGCCGCGCTCGGTGGAGGCCATGCCCCCCAGCAGCTTGCCCTTGCCGCCTTCCGGCTGGTGCAGCAGGTGGGTGCCGACCTGCACGCCGATCTTGCCGGCGATCACCGACATCGGCGCCAGCAGCGGCAGGTCGCCGTTCGGCAGCTCGACGGTCTCGAAGGCCACGCCGGTCAGGCCGATGTCCAGCAGGTGCTTCGTGAGCGCCGGCTCGGCCGCCAGGTGCAGGTAGCAGAACAGCAGGTGGTCGCGGCGCAGGTGGGCCAGGTCGCCGGCGATCGGCTCCTTGACCTTGACGATCAGCTCGCCCTTCTCGTACAGCGCCGCGGCGTCCGGCGCGATCCGCACGCCCAGGCGGGTGTACTGCTCGTCGCGGAAGCCCGACTTGAGGCCGGCGCCCTGCTCCAGCCACACCTCGTGCCCGCGCTTGACCAGGTCGCCCGCCGCGGCCGGCACCAGGGCCACGCGGCCTTCGAGGGTCTTGGTTTCCTTGGGTACGCCGATCCGCATGTCCTGCTCCTGTGTGTGCGAGTGGGCGACAGCGTTGCAGCCGCCGCGCCTTGTGTCGGGGCCGGGCCGCCGCCAAGCTATGCACTGGCCGCGGATCCGGTATCCGCGAAATTATAGAGCGTCGACCACTGATGAATGGCCCCACCAAGCACACCCGCCTGCTGATCCTCGGTTCCGGCCCCGCCGGTTGGACCGCGGCCGTCTATGCCGCGCGCGCCAACCTCAAGCCGGTCGTGGTGACCGGAATGGCGATGGGCGGCCAGTTGATGACCACCACCGAGGTCGACAACTGGCCGGGCGATGCGCACGGGCTGATGGGTCCCGACCTGATGGCGCGCATGCAGGCGCACGCCGAGCGCTTCGACACCGAGGTGGTGTTCGACCACATCCACACCGCCGACCTGTCCCAGCGCCCGTTCCGGCTGAAGGGCGATTCCGGCGACTACACCTGCGATGCGCTGGTGATCGCCACCGGCGCCACCGCCAAGTACCTGGGCATCCCGTCCGAGGAAGCGTTCAAGGGCCGCGGCGTGTCCGCCTGCGCCACCTGCGACGGCTTCTTCTACAAGGACCAGGACGTGGCGGTGATCGGCGGCGGCAACACCGCCGTCGAGGAAGCGCTGTACCTGTCCAACATCGCGCGCAAGGTGTACCTGGTGCACCGCCGCGACACCCTGCGCGCCGAGAAGATCATGCAGGACAAGCTGTTCGCCAAGGTCGCCGCCGGCAAGATCGAGACCGTCTGGCACCACACGGTGGACGAGGTGCTGGGCAACGATGCCGGCGTGACCGGCATGCGGGTCAAGTCGGTGCTCGACGGAAGCATGCGCGAGATCCCGGTCCATGGCTTCTTCGTGGCGATCGGCCATTCGCCCAATACCTCCCTGTTCGACGGCCAGCTGGCGATGAAGAACGGCTACCTGACCATCACCACCGGCCTGGAGGGCAATGCCACCCAGACCAGCGTGCCGGGCGTGTTCGCGGCCGGGGACGTGGCCGACCAGGTGTACCGCCAGGCGATCACGTCCGCCGGCTTCGGCTGCATGGCTGCCCTGGACGCCGAGAAGTTCCTGGACCAGGACCACTGATGCCGCAGGCGCGCATCCATCGCGCGCTGGACGAAATCCCCGCCGGCGACTGGGACGCGCTGCACGACGGCAGCAACCCCTTCGTGGCCCATGCGTTCCTGTCGGGCCTCGAGGCGACGGGCTGCCTGCGCGAGGACTGGGGCTGGACCCCCTGCCATGTGGGGCTGTGGGACGGTTCGGAGCTGGTGGCGGCCGCGCCGGGCTACCTGAAGGCCAACTCGCACGGCGAGTTCGTGTTCGACCATGCGTGGGCGCACGCGCACGCGCAGCACGGCCTGGACTATTTCCCCAAGTGGCTGGGCGCGGTGCCGTACTCCCCGGTGACCGGGCCGCGGCTGCTGGCGCGCGATGCCGACGCCAGGGGCGCGCTCGTGGAGGCGATCGCGGCGTTCGTCGCGCAGGCCGGGCTGTCCTCGGCGCATGTCAATTTCCACCGGGACGAGGACGACGCGGCGTTCGATGCCGGGTGGTCGTTGCGCGAGGACATCCAGTACCACTGGCGCAACAGCGCGGGCTGGCGCGACTTCGACGCGTTCCTTTCGGCGATGGACCACAAGCACCGCAAGAACATCCGCCAGGAACGCCGCAAGGTGCGCGAGGCCGGCATCGACTTCCGGATCGTGCACGGCGACGAGGCGAGCGAGGCCGACCTGGGCGCGATGCACCGCTTCTACCTGCAGACGTTCGCGGACTACGGCAATTCGCCGGCGCTGACGCTGGCGTTCTTCCGCCACCTGGCGACGGCGATGCCGCGGCAACTGCTCATCGTGCTGGCGGAGCGCGACGGCGCGCCGATCGCCGGCGCGCTGTGCCTGCGCGGCGGCGACACCCTGTACGGACGCTACTGGGGTGCCACGGAGCTGCACGCGGGGCTGCATTTCGAAGCGTGCTACTACCAGGGCATCGACTACTGCCTGCGCGAGGGCCTGGCCCGCTTCGAGCCCGGTGCCCAGGGCCGGCACAAGATCGCGCGCGGGTTCCTGCCGGCCATCGTGCGCAGCCGGCACCGGATCGCGGATCCGCGCTTCGCGCGTGCCATCGACGACTGGTGCGTGCGCGAGCGGACCGACGTGCGTGCGCATGCGGCGCAGCTGCAGGCGCATTCGCCGTTCCGGACCGGCGCGGCATGAGCCTGCGCCTCGCCGAGCTGCCGGCGGACCCGTCGGCGCCCTTCCCGCCCGTCGCCGTTGCCCTGCGCGACCCGGACGGCCTGCTCGCCTTCGGCGGCGACCTGTCGCCGCAGCGCCTGCTGACGGCCTACCGCAGCGGGATCTTTCCCTGGTATTCGGACGGGGAGCCGATCCTGTGGTGGAGTCCGTCGCGTCGCGCCGTGTTCCGCACCAATGCGGTCCGCCTGTCGTCGCGGCTGCGGCGCCAGCTGCGCCGCTGCACCTGGGAGGTCCGGGCGGACACCTGCTTCGATGCCGTGGTGCATGCCTGCGCGTCCGTGCCACGCGGCGGGCAGGCCGGCACCTGGATCACCCCCGCCATGCGGCGCGCCTACGCGCAGCTGCACGGCATGGGTCACGCGCACAGCATCGAGGTGTTCGACGGCGATGCGCTGGTGGGCGGCCTGTACGGGGTGTCGGTGGGCCGGCTGTTCTGCGGCGAAAGCATGTTCTCCGCCGCATCCGGCGCGTCCAGCGTCGCCCTGGCCATGCTGGCCCGGGTCTTGCACGCCTGGAACTGGCCGCTGATCGATGCGCAGGTGCCGAACGCGCATACGCAACGCCTGGGGGTCGAGACCTGGCCCCGGGCCGCCTACCTGGAGGCGCTGCATGGGCTGCGCGATGCCGACGGGATCGTGGGCGCCTGGACGACGCGCTTCGGGGCGCAACAGGCCAATGCGCTGTCCGACCGTCCGCCCGCTTAACGGGTTTTTTGCAAGCCCCCGCCCCACGTGGCAGAATGCCGCGCTTTCGGGTCGCGGTCGCGCCCCGGCATCACGCAGCAACGGGAATACCAGCCACAGTGGCAAAAGACGACGTCATCGAATTCGAAGGCACGATCTCCGAGACCCTTCCGAACACCATGTTCCGGGTCAAGCTGGAGAACGGCCACGAGATCATCGCGCACATCTCCGGACGGATGCGCAAGAACTACATCCGCATCCTGACCGGCGACAAGGTCAAGGTCGAGATGACTCCCTACGATCTCACCAAGGGCCGCATCACCTACCGCATGAAGTAACCATGCGGAACATGCGGAGGAAAGGCGGCCAATGGCCGCCTTTTTCGTTGCCTGCGCGTCAGCCGCGCAGCGCGAACTCCAGCGCGGCGCGGACCGCGACCGCCTGCGCACGATTGCACTGGGCCGGCGTCGCGCGCGGGCTGTCGGGATAGACCTCGGTGGTCGTGGTGTAGTGCGCGCCGGTGATGCCTGCGCACAGGCCCAGCGCAGTCAGCGGATAGGCGATGACGCCGGGCGCCAGCACCGGCGAGCCGATGATCGTGCCGTTGGCGTCGGCCGGCGCGATGTGGGTCACGCGGCCGACCGCCTCCACGATCGCCTGCTGGAACGCCGGCTGCAGGTTCTCGCTGTCGTCCACCACGTAGAACCCGTCGGGGATCGTGCCGGGTTCGAACGGCCTGCCGTCGCGCGCGGCCAGCGCCGGGCGGAACTCGGATTCGTCGCTGTCCGTGGTTTCGTGCAGGTCCACGTGGACCAGGAAGCGGCCATGCAGCGGGGCCACCAGTTCCAGCAGCGCGGCCGATTCCGCGGCGGGGCTGCCGGCGCGGAAGGATCGGTTCGGGTCGATCGCATCGGCATTCCAGCGCTGGATGCGCTCGTAGGCCCACGGGCTGACGCAGGGCGCGACCAGCAGGTTGAGCCGCCCCGCGAAACCGGCGGCGTCGCGCCCGAGGAATTGCAGCGCGCCGTGCACGCCGCTGGTCTCGTAGCCGTGCACGCCACCGGTCACCAGAGCCACCGGCAGGTCATCGCGCCAGCCGCGGCTGCGCAGGGCCATCAGCGGGAAGCGTCCGTCGGCACCGTAGTCGAGTTCCCCGTATTGCTGGAGATCGAAGGTGTCGGCCAGCGCGTGGATCGGCGCGAGCACCTCCTCCGCGTAGCTGCGCTGGCGCCGGCGCGTGGCGCGCCACTGCGCTCTCTCGGGTTGGCCCCAGGGCTGGCCAGGGGTGCCGATGACGGGGGCTTGTTCCTGCTGCATGGGGATCCGCGTTTCCGGGTGCGGGGATTCTAGGCGCTGCACGCCGCCGGAACACGCACCCGCTATGCTCGCCAGCACACCTCCCCCGGAAGATCGCATGCGCATCCTGCTTGCCGGCGCGACCGGCCTGGTCGGCCAGGGCGTGCTGCACGAACTGCTGGCCGACCCGGGCGTGTCCCATGTCGCGGCCCTTGTGCGTCGAGCGCCAGCCGTCGCGGATCCCCGCCTGTCGCTGCTGCAGGTCGAGGCGTTCGACCGGCTGGACCCCGTGGCCTCGTCGCTTGGCCCGTTCGAGGCCTGCTTCTACTGCGCCGGTGCGCCGCCCCTGGGCACCCCCGAGCCCGAATACCGCCACGTCACCCACGACCTGACCTTGCACGTGGCGCGGGCGTTCGCCGCGCGCAACCCCGGTGGACGCCTGCTGTACGTCTCCGGCGCGCATGCCGACCCCTCCAGCCGCCTGATGCCGCTGCGGGTCAAGGGCGAGACCGAACGCGCGTTGCAGGCCTTGCCGCTGGCGACCGTGATGCTCCGCCCGGGCGGGGTGCAACCGGTGCATGGCGAAGTCTCGCCGCACGCCTGGATGCGGCCGATGTACGCGCTGGCGGGCCCGCTGATGGGCCTTGGCCGTCGCGTGGCGCCCGGCCTGCTCACGAGTACCAGCGCGATGGGCAGGGCAATGCTGGCGCTGGCCCGGATGGCGGAGCCGCCGCCGGTGGTGGAGAACGTCGAGATCAACCGCCTGGGCGCGGCCTGAGCGGAGCTCAGTCGTCGCTGGACGATCCCGCGGCGTCGCGTGGCACGTGCCGCGCGGCCCACATGTTGTCCACCAGGTTGGGGTAGCGCCGGCCCGCCTGCCCGGCTCGCGCACGCGCGGCCTCCACCTGGCCCGGGCTCAGCGGGCGCGGTCTGCCTGCCGGGCGCCCGCGGCGCCATGGCGGCAGGCCGGAAGGATCGACCGGTTTCATGCGCCGGTCGCAGACGCGGCGTTGCGCCGTCGCGCGAGCAGGTACAGCCCGGTGCCCGCCACCAGGAAGCCGCCGGTCAGCAGCGCCGAAGTGGCGCTCACGTGCAGCATCAGCCAGCCGCATGCGGCGATCGCCAGCAACGGGACGAGCGGGTGCAGCGGCAACACGAAGCCGCTGCCGTCCGCCTGTCGCGGCCGCAGCCGTGGCACCGCGGCGCAGGTGAGCACGTACAGCAGCAGGCGCGACACCACGCTGGAGGCCGCCAGCCACACGAACGAACCGAACAGCGCCATCACCAGCGTGAGCAGGCCGAAGCACAGGATCGAGTTCGCGGGCGTCATGAAGCGCGGATGCACCCTGCCGAACCAGGCGGGCAGGCGCCCGTCCAGCGCCAGCGCATAGGACATGCGCGGCGTCGAGAACATGGTGCCCACCAGGTTACCGCCCACCGACGCCACCACGCCGAACATCAGCAGGGCCGCGCCGACAGGCCCCAGCAATGCGGCGGCCACGTCCAGCAGGGGCGTCGTCGACCCCGCCAGCCCCGGCGCTGCGGCCAGGCTCACCATCTGCACCAGCACGTAGAGCAGCGCCACGCCCAGCAGGCCCAGAATCAGCCCGCGGGGCATGTCGCGCCGCGGGTCGCGCGCCTCACCGGCCGGCACCACCGCGGACTCGAAGCCCACGTAGGCGTACACGACCAGCAGCACCGCCGTGCCGAGCGACATCCCCGACGCCGGCCCCCAGTCCACGGTCCGCGCCACCTCGCCGCCGAGCAGGGCGATGCCCGCGGCCACGATGCCCGCCAGCACCGCGAACTTGAGCACGGTGAGCACGGCCAGCGACCGGATCGCGCGCACGGAACCCACCACGTTGACCGCCGTGAGGCCCGCGCAGACCAGCACCAGCAGCACGATGCGCGTGGCCCCCGTGGCCGCGCCCGGCCAGAAATAGCCGATGCTTTCCACCATCAGCACGCTGTTGGCGGAGAACGACAGCGCGCGCGCCGCGTAGAAGAGCCAGCCCGCCTGGAAGCCCGCGAACGGCCCGAACGCATCGGTGGCATAGCGGCTGGGGCCGCCGGTGCTGCGGTAGCGGCTGGCCAGTTCGGCGAAGCACAGCAGCACCGGCAGGATCAGCAGCGCGCACAGCACGTAGACCATCGGGCTGAACGCGCCCGCGGCCGCGGCGGCGGCGCCGGGCAGCCCGAAGATGCCGGCGCCCACCATGCCGTTGACCACCAGCAGCCACACGCCCCACCCGCCCAGGGTGCGCGGCAATGCCTCGGCCGGTGCCTCCCTGGAGCTCGTCGATGCTTCCGTTCCCGTCGACACGCCCGCCGCCCTGCTCCGCCCTGGCCCGCGCACGCTAGCATGCCCCACCCCGCTGCCTCCGCCCAGTCCGTGTTGCCACATGCCGCCAGTCCGCTGCTGACCCTCCCCCTGGCCGATGCCATGCGCGCCGCCCGCGACGCCGGTGCCGGATGCTGGGAAGGCTCGCTGGACCTGGGGCGGCGGCAGGACGAGGTGCTGCTTGCCGATGCGGACTGGGAATGGCGCGGCCGGCGCTACCCGTGGCCCGGCCCGCTCAGGCCGCGCACGCTTTACCACTTCGACGGCGTGGCATTCGCCCCCGTCTCGCGCTACGCGGGGCGCCTGATCAAGCTCGTTCCCACCGACTGGGGCGTGCCCACCTTCGAGATCGACGGCATCAAGATGCTGCCCACCTCGAGGATGTCGCCGCTGGACGACGCGCGCGCCAAGGTCGCGCTGGTGGGCCCGCGCGGCGCGCAGCTGCTGGATACCTGCGGCGGCCTGGGCTATTTCGCGGCCTGCGCCCTGGACGCGGGCGCGGCCCGCATCGACTCCTTCGAGAAGAACGAAGACGTGCTGTGGCTGCGCACGCTCAACCCGTGGTCCCCGGATCCCTCCGCCAGCGGGGGCCGGCTCCGGCTCGCCCATGCGGACGTGGCGCTGGCCATCGCGCAGCTGCCGGACGCGGCCTTCGACGCCGCGCTCCACGACCCGCCGCGCTTTGGCATCGCGGGGGAACTGTATTCGCAGGCCTTCTACGACCAGCTGGCGCGGGTGCTGAAGCGCGGCGGCCGGCTGTTCCACTACACCGGCCAGCCCAACAGGCTGACCAGCGGCCGCGACGTCCCAAGGGAGGTCGCACGGCGGCTGGAGAAGGCCGGTTTCCGCGCCGCGCCGGCCCTCGACGGCGTTCTGGCCCAGCGCCGGTAGGGGAGTGGCGGGTCCCGCGTGAAGGCCGTGGGCGCGGCAATGGCGTATGATGTCGCCACGCTTCGCCCCGTGCGTCCCGTCCGACCGCTGCCACCGTCGCTCGCTGCGCTCCCTCCATGCGTCGTTCCCGCTGCCCGGGGGCAACGCCCTCCAAGGAGCGCGCATGCCGGGCAACCGGCTCCTCCCCGCACACCAGGATCAAGCGCACGCGTGCGCCCTCCCTGTCGCAACGGCCGACACGCTCCCGGAGTGCGGGACATGCGATGCGGTCTGCTGCCGCCTCACCGTGGTGCTGCAGCCGGAGGACCGGATCCCGCTCCACCTCACGGCCCAGACGGACGCCGGGCTGGAGGTGATGGCGCGGGACGAGGAAGGCTGGTGCGTGGCGGTCGATGCCGCGCACATGCGCTGTTCGATCTACCACACCCGGCCGCAGGTATGCCGCCGGTTCGAAATGTCGGGCCCCTACTGCCAGGCGGTGAGGGCCGACTACGCCGAACGCACCGCGCGCGGCATTCCCCTGACCATGTACTGACCGGAGGACCGCATGACGCGCCCGAAGACTGCACCGCAAGCCCCCACCCCCGCTGCCCCGGCCACCATGGCCCCGACCAAGACCAGCCACCTGTTTGGCGGGAAGAAGTCCGACGGGCGCTCCGCGATCACCCATGAGCGCCTCGCCGCCGACATGGAGGCGTTCCGCAAGGCCGGGGGCAAGATCGAGGTGCTGGGCGTCACCCAGGCCCTGCGCCGCATCGATCCCATCGGCGGCGCCGCCCAGCCCGCGGCCCCCGCTGCCCCCGCCCCGGCGCCCGCCAAGCGCCGCCGCTGACCGACACCAAGGAGATCACCTTGCCCAAGCCGAATTATTCGTTCGAGAAGCGCCAGCGCGAGCTGGCCAAGAAGAAGAAGCAGGACGAGAAGGACGCGCGCAAGCGCGAGGCGCGCGCCGCTGCCCAGGGACCGGGCGAACCCGCGCCGGAATCCGTCGTGCCCGAGCCTGCTACGCCGGGCACCCAGGGCAGCGAGGCCACGCCCGCCGCGGGTCCGCGCGTGCATCGTCGCCAGACCAGCTGACGGACGCGTCGCCGCACCCTACACGCATCCTGCACGGCGCGATCGCCAGAGTCGCGTGATGCATCGCGACACCCCCACCGCCGATCCGCCCTGGTGGACATTGCAGCGCAGCGACGACTGCGTGCTGGCCACCGCCATCCATGACGGCCACGGCCTGCGCGCGGATGTCGCCGCGGCGATGCGCCTGCCCGACGGCGACCGCCTGCGCGAGGAAGACCCGCACACGGGGCACGCGGTGCGCGGCGTGCCGACCCACGTGGTCGCCTGCCGCTCGCGCTTCGAGGTGGACCTCAACCGGGCGGCGGACGCCGCGGTCTACCGCACCCCGGAGCAATGCTGGGGGCTGGACGTGTGGCACCGCCCGCCCGACCAGGCCATGGTCGAGGAATCGTTGCGCCTGCACCGGGCCTACTACGCGATGCTGGGCACCCTGCTGGACGACATCGCCCAGCGCCATGGCCGCTTCGTGCTGCTGGACGTGCACAGCTACAACCATCGGCGCGACGGGCCCGGCACCCCGCCCACCCCGCAGGACGCCGCGCCCGACATCAACATCGGCACCTTCTCGATGCCGCGTTCGGAGTGGGCCTTCCTGCTGGATCCGCTGATCGAGGCGATGCGCGCGTTCGACTTCAACGGGCGCAGGCTGGACGTGCGCGAGAACGTGGCGTTCCAGGGCAAGGGCGAGCAGACCCGCTTCGTGCACCAGCGCTATCCCGGCGCCGGCTGCGCGATCGCGATCGAGTTCAAGAAGTTCTTCATGGACGAGTGGACCGGCGTTCCCGATGCGTCGGAGCTGGAGGCGATGCAGGCCTTCGTGGCGCATGCCGCCGACACCTGCCGGCAGCTGCTGCGTGCCTGACGCACGCGCGCGCCGCCCCCCTCCACCCGATGCGCCCTACGGGCACGCCGAGGCGTGGCTGCACGCGCTGCCCGGCGGGGGTCGCGCCTACATCGACCGCCCCCTGCCCTTCCTGGTGCTGGGCCGCGACGACACCGGCGACGGCCTTGGCCTCGCGCGCCGGATCGCCACCATCAGCCCGTCCAATATCGCCTGGGCGGCGCTCCCCGGCGCGGACGACTCCGCGTTGCAGGCGCTGCACGACGTGCTCGCCCGCCAGCGCGCCGAGCAGCGCCAGTTCCTGCTCCTCACCCTGTACGACCTGCCCGTCGACCCGGCGCTGGATGAGTCCAGCACGCACCTGGAGCGGTTCCGCTTCGTGCTGGACGCGAGCGCCGACCCGCCCGCGCAGGCCGCAGCGCGCTGCCTGGGGCAGGCGTTGGGCGCGATCTGCATCGACCTGCGGCAGGCGGAGGTGGAGCACGTGGACCACGCGCCGGAAGCCCCGCCCCACGCGGCGGAGCTGGAAGGGATCGAGGGAGTCTCGCGGATCGCGCTCGGCCTGCCCCAGATCCACCGCATGCGCGGCCACGCCGGACGCGTCTACCCGCAGATCCGCGACCAGCTGGAGGCGGCCGCCTTCGACGCCGTGCTGCAGGCCTGCGCCGCGTTCGTGCGGGCCATCGACCCCACCGAGACGCGCCACCACCGCGCGTTCGGGCGCAGCCGCCTGGTGGACGCCGCGCTCGACATCGACCGCGCGCTGGCCGGCATCAGCCGCTCGTTCGACTTCCTGCTGGGCGTGTCCCCGATCAACACGGCGGACGCGTTCGACCAGTTCCTGGCCGGCAAGTGCGCGCGCGCGCCGACCTTCCGCTACCGCCCGTTGACGGTCAGTCCCGTGCAGGCCAAGCGCGCCCTGTACGAGGTGGACGTGCACGCGGCGGAGGATCCGGTGCTGGAGTCGCTGTTCGAGGAGAAGCGGCGCGAGCTGGACCTGCAGCTGCTGATGCTGCAGCACCGCAACACCCCCGCGTTCCGGCATGCCTCGCTGCTGCTCTACGGACCCGTCCAGCCGGACCTGCTGGCCCTGGCGCGCGACATCCTGCAGCGCGTCCAGCCCGGCACGTGCCCGGTGCGCGACGCGACCGCGGTCGACTGCCACGCCGTGGCGCAGGCCGGGCGCGCGCTCATCGCCCGCTACCGCCGCGCCGCGCCCGGGTTCGAGGCGGACGTCGAGCTTCGGCCCGACATCGGCATGGGCCTGATGGTGAGCGGCCAGTGCCTGCTGGTCGGTACCCAGACGCGGATGCCGCGCGGCCGGCTGGACGCCCTGCTGCAGCACGAGGTGGGGGTGCACGTGCTCACCGCCGTCAACGGCAACCGGCAGCCGCTGGGGATCTTCGGCGCCGGGCTGGCCGATTACGAGGGGCTGCAGGAAGGCCTGGGCGTGTTCGCCGAATTCCTGGTGGACGGGCTGACCGATGCGCGCCTGCGCCTGCTGGCCGCGCGCGTGCTGGTGGTGGACGCGATGCTGGCCGGCCAGGGCTTCGTTGACTGCTATCGCAGCCTGGTCGACGAGCACGCCTTCGGTCCCCGCAGCGCGTTCAACATCGTCGCGCGGATCTTCCGCTCCGGCGGCCTGAGCAAGGACGCCATCTACCTGCGCGGGCTGCGCCAGGTGGTCGCCCGCGTGTCCCGCGGCGAACCCCTCGACCCCCTGTGGTTCGGCAAGATCGCCGAACACCACGTACCCGTGGTGCAGGAACTGCTGGCGCGCGGCCTGCTTCGCGCGCCGCTGGTCACCCCCGAATTCCTCGCCCGACCGACCGCCCGGCGCCAGCTGGAACGGATCCGGGCGGGCACCGACCTCATCGACCTCGTGCTGGAGCCTTCCCCATGCTGATCGCCTTCTTCGTCAACGACATGCAGGACGAATACCCCCGCTACACCACCACCCTGCTGGCGTATGAAGCCGCCCGCCGCGGGCACCGCGTCTGCTACATCACGCCTGGCGACTTCGTGCTGAGCCCGGACGACGTGATGCGCGTGCATGCCCGCTTCGCCGGGCCGCTGGCCGACAAGGGGCGGACCAGCCGCGCAGTGGCGAAGAAGGCGACCAAGGTCGCGAAGGCGACGGCCAAGTCGGCCAAGTCGGGCAAGGCCGCGGGCAGGCCTGCCCCCGCCAGCGACGGCAAGCTGGCCCCGGTGGCCCGGCCGGCGGACCTGACCGCGTTCCTGAAGCAGGTCCAGGCCGCACGCACGCAGCTGGTGGATCTCGCCGAGATCGACGTGCTCATGCTGCGCAACGATCCGTCCAACGACGCCATCGACCGCCCCTGGGCGGAGACCATCGGCATCCAGTTCGGCCGACGCGCGGCGCAGCAGGGCGTGCTGGTGCTGAACGACCCGGACAGCCTGTCGCGCGCCATCAACAAGCTCTATTTCCAGGAATTCCCGCGGGCGGTGCGCGCGGAGACGCTGATCACGCGCTTCCCGGACGACGTCAAGGAGTTCGCCAGGAAGCACGGCGGGAAGATCGTGCTCAAGCCGCTGCAGGGCTCCGGCGGCCAGGGCGTGTTCCTGGTCAACAACAAGTCGGCGGCCAACCTCAACCAGATGATCGAATCGATCAGCCGCGACGGCTACCTGATCGCCCAGTCCTACGTGCCGGAGGCGGACAAGGGCGACATCCGCCTGTTCATCATGAACGGCCAGCCGCTGGAAATCGACGGCAAGTACGCGGCGCTGCGCCGGGTGAGTTCCGACGAGGACATCCGCAGCAACATCCACGCCGGCGGCACCGCCACCGCGGTCAAGATCACCGAACGCGAACTGCGCGTGGCCGAGCTGATCCGCCCCAAGCTGGTGGAGGACGGGATGTTCCTGGTCGGCATCGACATCATCGGCGACGTGATCCTGGAGGTGAACGTCTTCAGCCCGGGCAACCTCTACTCCTGCAGCGACATGGCGGGCGCCAACTTCGCCGGCAAGATCCTGCAGTCGATCGAGCGCAAGCTGGAGATCCGCCGCGAGTTCCCCGGCCACTTCGCCAACGGCTCGCTCGCGGTGATGTGAGGCGGACGCCGCGCGGCACCGGTCAGCCGGCTTGCGCTGGCGGTTCCGCCAGCATCGCGTCCAGGGTCGCGTCCTTCTCCGCCCACAGGCCGTTCATCCATTGCTGGAAGCGCACGCGGAAGGCGCGGTCGGCCTGGTAGTCGCCATGCAGCAAACCGGGCGGGATCGGCCGCTGGCGCACGTCGACGCGGACTTCGCCGATGCGCCCCGCCAGCAGGTCCAGCATGGTCGGCCGGCCCCCGGGATAGGCGATCGTCACGTCCAGGATCGCATGCAGGCCCTCGCCCATCGCATCCAGCACGAAGGCCACCCCGCCCGACTTGGGCTTGAGCAGGTGCCGGTACGGGGCGCCCTGCGCCGCGTGCTTGGCCGGGGTGTACCGGGTGCCCTCGACGAAATTCATGATCGACACCGGGAGGGCGCGGAATTTCTCGCACGCCCGGCGGGTGGCGGCCACGTCGCGGCCGGCCAGCGCGGGATTGCGCGCGACCTGTTTCGGCGTGTAGCGGCCCATGAACGGGAAATCCAGCGCCCACCAGGCCAGGCCCAGCAACGGCACCCAGAACAGCTGCCGCTTGAGGAAGAAGCGCAGCAGCGGGATGCGCCGGTTGAACACCTTCTGCAGCACCAGGATGTCCACCCAGCTCTGGTGGTTGGCCAGCACCAGGTAATGGCCATCCATGCGCAGATCCGCGTCGCCGCCCACCCGCACCCGGGTTGGGGTGAAGGCGTCGATCATCGCGCCGTTGATGCCGATCCAGCTGGCGGCGATGCCGGTGAGCAGCGGATCGCTGGCCCGTCGCAGGCGCGCCCACGGCAGCGCGGCCTTGGCCAGCGCCACCAGCAGCAGCGGCAGCACGTGCACCACCGTGCTGACCGCGATGAGCAGAAGGACGGCGGCGATGCGGAACCAGGGCAGCAGCGACACGCGGATGGTTCTTCCTGTTGGCCAGGGCCGCATTGTCGCGGAAACCGCGCGCGGGATGCTCAGGCCGGCGCGAAGAACATCAGGTACACCAGCCGGCCGTTCGCCGGCCGGTCGCCGAAGCCGGGACCGGCCGTATGCCAGAGCCACGGGCGCAGCAGCAGCAGGCGGTTGAAGCGCATCGGCACGGTCATCGTGGTCTCCCACGCACTGTCGTCGAGGCCGTCGCGCTCGATGATGTCGCGATGCACGTCGTCGTAGCTGGCGTGGCCCAGCGCACGGACTTCCGCCTCGTTCATCGGGCGGCGGTCGGTGTTGGTCCGTCGATGGCGGAAGAAGTCGGTGCCGCCCCGGCAGTCTTCGGGCCGGCTCAGGTAGAGGATCCCGGACCAGTAGCCGGGGTCGACATGCACCTTGCCGCGCCCCTGGTCGGCGGCGAGGGTGAGGCGGAACTTGCCGTGCGAGCCGGGCGGCGACATCGGCTGCAGGCGCTCGCCGGTCAGGTGGCTGACATGGGGCAGCAGGCCCGCGAGGTCCATGCGTTCCAGTGAATTGCGCCCCGGGAACGCGCCCTCCTGAGGGGGGTAGGTCAGGCGCAACGCGGCGTCCCGGAAGGCCTCGGCCTGCGGAAAGAAATCGTCCACCACGATGATCGACGTCGGCATTCCGGCAGTTTACGCACGCCCGCCGCAAGCATGCCCCTCACCCGAGGCCAGCACCTGCGGTCGCGTCGGGCGACACGGAATCGGCCGCCATGCGGAACAGCAGTGCGGACGCGATCCACGGAGCCGCGAACAGCGCGGTGAGGACCAGTTCGCGCGTCCCGAACCCCCCTATCGCCAGTGCCACGCCCACCGCCGCCAGTTGCGCGGCGCCGGCCAGCGCCATCGCACGCGCCATTCCGCGGGCGCGGAACCGGGCCAGCAGGGAGCCCAGGCCCGCGATCGCCAGCACCGCCAGGAACATCAGGTTGGCGCTGCCGTCCTCGTCGCCCAGCATGCCCACGGCCAGGTTCACCCACACGGTCAGGAAGCCGGTCAGCACGCCAAGACCGAAGCCCGCCCGGTACGCCACGCTGCCGCTGAGCCGCGCGCCGAGTTCATACAGTGCGCAGGCGATGCCCAGCAGCACGCCCATCACCACGAAATCCGACCCCGTCCACTGCACCTCGCTGGTGAACTGCATGGCGACCGCCGGGAGCAACAGCAGGGCCGCCGCGCCGCCCCAGATCCAGGGACGCAGGCGGTTGGGGCGGCCGGCGGGCGCGGGGTTGGCAGTGCTCATGGTCGTCGAACTCCTGGCTAGGTGGCGCCAGCCTGGGATCCATCCATGCGCGCCCGATGGCGGCTTCGTGAAGCGGCGGCGAAGTGACCGGCTACAGGCGCGGCGTCCAGCGGGCGTTGCGCAAGCGCCATTCGCCATCGACCAGGCGCCATCCGCTCTGTACATCGAACACCTGCCCGTCCTGCGGCAGCAACGCACCCGACCCGCCGGTGGCCAGCACGCTGAAGCGCACGACTGCGTCGGCCTCCCCGCGCAGTTCCACCGACAGCGGCCCGAAGCGCGCCCCGACGTCGCGGTAGCGCAGGAACGTAGCGGCCGCCAGGCGCCGAGCCGCGTCGCGGTCCATGCCCTCGTTGCCGACGAATTCCCGGTCCAGCAGCACCTGCACATCGCCGGCATCGCGCGCGTCGATCGCCTGCTGCAGGCGCGCCACCTGTTCGCGCAACGCCTGTTCCGGGGCCTCGCGCGCGCATCCCGCAACCGCCAGCATGGCCGCCAAGGCAAACACGGCGGGGAGCCGCTGGAAGGCGCGTGTTTGCTGCATTGCGGCATCCTCGGGACGGCGGGATTCGCCTTGTCAGTGATTGGAGCCTATGCTCAAATCCAAGGCAATCCATACGCCTTCGCATCCTCGCGGAGGCGACGCGCGAGGGGGCTGTGCATGAGTGTCGAGCGTCCGTGGCTGGCCCATTACCCGAAGGGCATCGGCCCCGAAGTCGACCTGGCCGAATTCGCGTCGATCCCCGATGTCTTCGAAGCCGCGCTGGCGAGTTTCGGCGCCAACACCGCGTTCTCCAACATGGGCAGGTCGATCACCTACGCCCAGCTGGACGAGATGAGCCGCGCGTTCGCCGGGTACCTGCTGGGCGAACTCAAGCTCAAGAAGGGCGACCGGGTGGCCATCATGCTGCCCAACTGCCTGCAATACCCGATCGCCATCCTGGGGGTGCTGCGCGCGGGCCTCACCGTGGTCAACACCAACCCGCTGTACACCGCGCGGGAACTCAGGCACCAGCTGTCCGATTCGGGGGCGAGCGTGCTGCTGGTGCTGGACAACTTCGGCAGCGTGGCGCAGGAGGTGCTGTCGCAGATGCCGCAGGTGCGCGCCATCACCACCGGCCTGGGCGACCTGCTCGGGTTCCCCAAGGGCGCGATCGTCAATTTCGTGCTGAAGCACGTGAAGAAGATGGTGCCGGACTACGCCCTGCCCGGCGCGGTGCGCTTCACCGACACCCTCGCCGCCGGCCGCGCGCATCCGCTGGCCGGCATCGCCATCGCCCCGGAGGACCTGGCCTTCCTGCAGTACACCGGCGGCACCACCGGCGTGTCCAAGGGCGCGATGCTGACCCACCGCAACCTGGTGGCGAACATGCAGCAGGCGGCCGCGTGGATCGGCACCAATGCACGGCCGGGCGAGGAACTCATCATCACCGCGCTGCCGCTGTACCACATCTTCGCGTTGACGGCGAACTGCCTGGTCTTCATGAAGTTCGGGGCGCACAACCACCTGATCACCAACCCGCGCGACATGCGGGGCTTCGTCAAGGAACTGAAGTCGGTGCCGTTCACCGCGATCACCGGGGTCAACACGCTGTTCAACGGGCTGCTCAATACCCCGGGATTCGACCAGGTCGACTTCTCCAGGCTGCACCTGACCCTGGGCGGCGGCATGGCCGTGCAGCGCGCCGTGGCCGATCGCTGGAAGCAGGTCACGGGATGCACGCTGGCCGAGGCGTACGGGTTGACGGAAACCTCGCCGGCGGTGTGCATCAACCCGCTGGACCTTGGCGCCTTCAACGGTTCGATCGGGCTGCCGGTCCCGGGCACGGACGTGTGCATCAAGGCCGACGACGGCGCCCTGTTGCCGGCCGGCGAGGTGGGCGAACTGTGCGTCAAGGGCCCCCAGGTGATGCTGGGCTACTGGCAGCGCCCGGAGGAAACCGCCAAGGTGATCGACGCCGATGGCTGGCTGCACACCGGCGACATGGCGCGCATGGACCAGGACGGCTTTTTCTACATCGTGGACCGCAAGAAGGACATGATCCTGGTGTCCGGTTTCAACGTGTACCCCAACGAGGTAGAGGACGTGATCGCGATGATGCCGGGCGTCCTGGAGGTGGCCGCGGTCGGGGTGCCGGACGACCGGTCCGGGGAGGCGGTCAAGGTGTTCGTGGTGAAGAAGGACCCGGCGCTGACCGCGGACATGGTGAAGGCGTTCTGTCGCGAGAACCTCACCGGCTACAAGCAGCCCCGCCACGTGGAGTTCCGCCAGGAACTGCCGAAGAGCAACGTGGGCAAGATCCTGCGCAAGGAACTGCGCGAACCGCCGAAGGCCGCCTGAGGCGGGGCACCCGAGCGCTCGCCCCGCGCGGCTCAGCCGGCCGCGGCGCGCCCCAGGTTGCGTTCGATCAGGTCGACGATGGCGTCGAGGTCGGGATTCCGCGGCAGGTCCATGGAGGCGAAGGTGAAGCCAAGCCCGGTCTCGATGTCCAGCATCATGTCGACCATCAGCAGCGAATCGATCCCGATCTCCTGCTGGGTGGTGCGGCCGGAGAGCACCGCCGGGTCCAGGCCGAAGCGCTCGTGGAGCATCGCCTTGAGGTATTCGAGGATCGCCTGTCGTTGCATGCGTGCTTGCTCCCTGGGCCTGTGGCCGGGCCTCGTTGCCCGGGCCGGATCGGGGTACCCTGCGGCCATCGCGGGCCGCCGGGCCCGCCTATCGTAGCCGGAGGGGCACGCAATGCAGCACATGTCCCCGTCGGAACTCGACCACAGCGTGCGCGCGCAGGCGGCCCTGCGCCTGAAGTTCGGCATGGTGGTGGTCGCCATGATGCTGGCTGCGGTGGCGTGGTCGGGGGCGTCCGGGGGCGAGCGCCAGTGGTGGGCGGTAGGCGCCATCGCCGGGGCGTACGTGGTCTACAACGTCGCCGCGTACGTGCTCGCGCACCGCGGGCTGGTGCGTCCGGGGCTGCTGGTCGCGCTGACCGCGCTGCTGGACCCGGTGATGCTGTCGGTCTGGCTGTTCGTGGTGGGCCAGGCCTCGCCGCTGTTCGTGGGCTTCTACCTGTTCACCATCCTCGGGTTCGGCTTCCGCATCGGGCGAGGCGCGATGCACCTGTGCCAGGCGGTGTCGATCGTGGGCTTCTGCGCGGTCGCCCTGCTCTCCCCGCACTGGCGCGACCAGCCGCTGTTCGCCCTGTCGCACCTGGTCCTGCTGACCGTGGTGCCGCTGTACGCCGGCGTGCTGATCGGCAAGCTGCAGGCGGCGCGCGAACTGGCCGAGCGGGCCAACCTCGCCAAGTCGCAGCTCCTCGCGAAGGTGAGCCACGAGTTGCGCACCCCGTTGACCGGCATCGTCTCCACCGCCTCGCTGATCGAGGCGCACGCCACCGACCCGCACAGCGCGGAGCGCGCGCACTCGATCATCGAGCTGGCCATGGGCCTGGACCTCGAGATCAAGCAGTTGCTGGACCTCTCGCGGATCGAGGCGGGACGCGAGGTCCCGCAGGACGCCGCGCTGGAGATGGGGCAACTGGCGGCGCACCTGGTGCGCACGCTGTCCCCGGTCGCCGCGGGCAAGGGCGTGGCACTGGACGTGGCGGCGGACCCCGCGCTGGCCGGCCCGGTCATGGGCGACCTGCAGGCGCTGAACAGCGTGCTGTTGAACCTCGCCGGCAATGCGGTGAAGTTCACGGATGCAGGGTCGGTGCGGGTGCGCTTCGACCTGCTGGAGCAGGACGAGTCGTCGCGCCGGATCCGCTTCAGCGTCCAGGACACCGGGATCGGCATTCCCGCCGAGCACCTGCCGAAGATCTTCGAGCCCTTCTACCAGGTCGAGAGCGGCAGCGTGCGCAGGTACGGCGGCACCGGCCTGGGGATGAGCATCGCGATGGCGCACGTGCGGCGCATGGGCGGCGAACTGCACGTGGAAAGCGCGCCGGGTGCCGGCACCCGGTTCTGGTTCGACCTGCGCCTGGCACGGGCGCCGGTGCAGGCGCCGCCGGCGCCCGAGGCCGAGGTCGAGGCGCCCGTCGTGCGGGGCAAGCGGGTGCTGGTGGCCGACGACAACCGGACCAACCTGCTGCTGATCGCCGAGATGCTGGAAGGCGACGGCCATGAGGTCGTGGCGGTCGAGTCGGGTCACGCGGCCCTGGAAGCGCTCGCGTCAGCCGACTTCGACCTGGTCTTCCTCGACTACAACATGCACGACGTGGATGGGGCGACGGTGTACGAAACCTACCGCTTCGGGCGGCTGCATCCCGCCCCGACCTTCTTCGTCACCGCCGACACGTCCAGCGCCACTGCCGCGCGGCTCGCGGCGCTGGGGGCGGCCGGCACCATCTACAAGCCACTCACCTTCCCGATGCTGCGCGGCGCGGTGGCGGGCCAGTTCCGGCAGGACGGCGAGGCGGTCCCGGAGACCGGGCAGCGCCGCCCTGCCCCGCACCTGCGGCCGATCCCGGTGGAATACCTGGACCCCGCCGCGATCGACACCCTGCGCGAGGTGCGCGACACCCCCGAATTCGTGTGCCGGATGATCGCGGAGGGCGCGGCCGACATCGAGCGGATCGACGCCACCCTGTCCGAGGCACTGCTGGCGCGGGACCTGGGCGCGGTCCACCGCCAGGCGCACGCGATGCGTGGCGTGAGCCTCAGCGTTGGCGCCGTGCGCCTGGCGGCCCTCGCCGAGCGCCTGATGAAGATCGGCCAGCGCGAACTGGACGGCACCGCGGAAGAGCGGCACGCGGACCTGCGCAAGAGCGCCGACCTCAGCCTGGCCGCGCTGGAAGCGCTGGGCCAGGCGCTCTCCTCGCCCGGGGCCGCCACCGCGGGCTGACCACCGGCGGTCAGGCGACCACGGCGGGGCGCGCGGGCGCGCCGGCTTCGCGCGACTGCATCATGATCAGCATGTCCATGGTGCGCAGTTCGTCCGCGCTCAGGCGCATGGCGGTCTCCACCCAGTCCTCCACGATCCGCACGCCCTCGGCGCGGTCGAGCGGCGCGTGCCGGTTGCGGCTCTGCTGCACCTTCAGGCGCGCCTTCTGCCGCGGCGCGTGGTTGGCGATGAAGCGTTCCACCGCGAGCTCGCCTTCGCCGGTGGCGCAGATCTCGTCCACCAGGCCCATGTCGTACAGCTCGTCGGCCGTGTAGATCTTCTTGTTGGTCATCATCCGCTCGGCCTGGCGGGCGCCGATCCGGGCGGACAGCAGGCCCATCGCACCGGTGCAGGGGAACAGGCCGAACATGATCTCGGGGAAGCCGAAGGAACTGTGCTGCTCGGCGATCACGTAGTCGGTGCTCAGCGCCATCTCGAAGCCGCCGCCCAGGGCGCGGCCCTGCACCAGGGCGATGGAGGTACTGGCGTCGTTGCCGTTCCAGGACAGCAGCAGATCCAGGCAGCGCATCGAGTAATCGCGCAGGCGGGCCGCGTCGCGCCGCTGGATGCAGTCGCGGAAGAAGCGCAGGTCGCCACCCATGCTGAAGTAGTCGGCGTGCCGGGACTGGACCACCGCGTAGCGCAGGGGCGCCACGCCGAAGCGCGACTGCTGCAGGTCGTCGACCAGCGACTGGAACTCGCGCACCAGTTCGGGCGTGAAGTTCTGCAGGCCGGTGGCCGCGTCGCGGGCGAGCGAGATCCACAGGGTGTCCGCCTGCAGCCGGCGGATCTCGGCGGTCAGGCGCGGCTGGCCGCGGAAGGCTGCGGCGTTCGGGTGCTGGACGACTACGGCGTTCATGGCAAGGCTCCTGGATGGTCGGTGGGCATGGATCAATGGGTCCCGCGCGAGACGACGAGGGCGACGTTGGTGCCGCCGAATCCGCAGGAAAAGGAAAGCGCATGCGCGATGCGATGGCCGGTCACCGGCCGTTCGCCGACGTGGTTCAGCGCGCAGCGCGGATCCGCTTCGCCGAGGTGGGCGCTGGCCGGCAGCAGGTCGCGCTGCATCGCCACCACCGTCAGCAGCAGTTCCAGCGCGCTGGTCGCCCCGATCAGGTGGCCGTGCACCGACTTCGTCGAGGACACCCGCGCCGCGCCAGGCCCGTCGCCGAACACCTCGCGCAGGGCGGCGGCCTCGATCACGTCGCCGCCCTCGGTGGCGGTCGCGTGCGCGTTGACGTAGCCGATGTCGGCCGGACGGAGCGCCGCGTCCTGCAGGGCGGCGCGCAGGGCGCGGACCTGGCCCTCGCTGCTGGGCATGCCGATATGGTGGGCATCGTTGGAGATGCCGCAGCCGTCGACGTAGCCGTGGATCCTCGCCCCACGCGCGCGCGCGCGCTCCGCGGATTCCAGCAGCAGGAACGCCGAGCCTTCGCCCAGGACCAGGCCGCTGCGGTCCCTGGCGAACGGCCGGCAACTGCGCGCGGCGTCGCCCGGGGCCGGGGCCGACATCGCCCGCGTGCCCTGGAACACGCCCATCACGCTCGCGGTCAGCGGCGCCTCGGCGCCGCCCGCCAGCGCCACGTCCAGGTACCCGTCGCGAATCGCGCGCGCCGCATCGCCGATCGCCACGCCGGACGATCCGCAGGCGCTGGCGTTGGTGACCACCGGTCCCAGCACCTTGTGGCGCAACGCGACGTGAGCCGCACCGGCGTTGCCCATGATGGTCATCGCGGTGAACGGCCTGGCCGCCTGCCGCGATTCCAGCAGCATCTGCTCGTACCAGGCCTGCGCCGTCGCGACCCCGCCGTTGACGTTGCCGTAGTACACCCCGGCCCGCTGGCCAAGCGCCTCCAGGGACTCCAGGCCCGCGTCGGTCGCCGCCTGGCGCGCCGCCAGCACCGCCATCTGCTGGCAGCGGTCGAGGAACGGCAGCTCCATCCTGGTGAACTCGCCCTCGAACGCGGCATCGACCACGCCTGCCGCGAACTCGCGCTCCAGCGGCGGGACGCGCAGCGCCTGGATCCCTGAGCGACCCGCGCGCAGGGATGCCGCCACCGATTCCACGTCCAGTCCGAGGGGCGAGATCACGCCCATGCCGGTGATCGCCACGCGTTGTTGCATAGGGTGCCCCGCACCGTTGCTGGGCAGCCGCCGTTTCGCGTCCCGGGCAACCGTTCCATCATCCGGGGGCGGATGGGCGCGGTACGCGCGACGACGGATTGGCCCCGACGCGGGGAGCATAGAGGATTTCACCGCATCGCCGCGTTCACCGCGGCGCCTGGCCGCCTATTGCAGCGACGGACCCCGCAAGGAGAGCTGCGCGCACACCTGGCGCAGGCGTGTTTCCTCGCGCAGCAGCGCGCGCACGCAATCGGGATCGAACAGCTTCCCGGCCTGCTCGCGCACGTAGTCCAGCGCCGCCTCGATGCTCCAGGCCGGCTTGTAGGGGCGCGGCGAAATGAGCGCGTCGAACACGTCCGCCAGGGTCACCACGCGCGCCTCGAGCGGGATGTCGTGCCCGGCCAGTCCGTCCGGATACCCGGTGCCGTCAAAGCGCTCGTGGTGGTGCAGCGCGATCCGGGCGCCGGCCTGGATGAACCGGTTGTGGCTGTCCTGCAGCAGTTCGTAGCCGATCCGCGGGTGGTTCTGCATGAGCCTGCGCTCCGCCTCGTCCAGCGGGCCGGGCTTCATCAGCAGGGCGTCCGGGATCGCGATCTTGCCGATGTCGTGCAGCGGCGCGGCCAGTTCGATGACCCGCACCTGGTCCTCCGACAGGCCCATGCCCTCGGCGATCAGCCCCGCGATCCGGGCCATCCGCTCCAGGTAGGCGCTGGTGCCGCTGTCCCGCAGCTCGATGGCGCGCGCCAGCCGCGACAGGGTCTCGCGCTCGCGCTCCTCCACCTCGTGCATGCTGGCCAGCAGGCGCTGCTCGAGCGACAGGGCGCGCTGCTTCACCGACTCGGACTGCCTGCGCAGCTGGAGCAGGTTGCGGCAGCGCGCGCGCAGTTCGCGCGGGCGGATCGGCTTGACCAGGAAATCGATGATGCCGGCGTCCAGCGCGGCCTGCCGGATGGGCTCGTCGCCGACCACCGTCACCAGCACGATGGGCACGTCGCGGTTGCGCAGCGGGCGGCGGAACGCGCGGGCCAGTTCCAGGCCGTCCATCCCCGGCATGCGGTAGTCCAGCAGCAGCAGGTCCGGCAGGTTCTCGTTGCACCACTCGAGCGCCACGTCCGGATCGCCGAAGTCGTGCACCGCCAGCTGGGGGCCGATGTCCTGCACGATGTGCCGCAGCATCGTGCGTGCCGATGCCTGATCGTCGACGATCACGATGTCCATGCTGTCCCCTGTCGATCCGCACGGGATCGCTTGGCCGCCCCATCCTCTGCCCAATGCCGGCGATTGGCAAGTGGCGGATCGCGGTTGCGGGGCTAGTGTTCCGGGCGCATGTACGGGAAGAGCAGTACGTCACGGATCGAGGCGGATCCGGTCAGCAGCATGACCAGCCGGTCGATGCCGACGCCCAGGCCGCCGGTCGGCGGCAGGCCCACTTCCAGCGCGCGGATGTAGTCCGCGTCGAAGTGCATCGCCTCGTCGTCGCCGCCCTCCTTGGCCTCCACCTGGGCGCGGAAACGGGCGGCCTGGTCCTCCGGGTCGTTGAGCTCGGAGAACCCGTTCGCCAGCTCCTTGCCGCCGATGAAGAGTTCGAAGCGGTCGGTGATGCCGGGCTCGGCATCCGATTCGCGCGCCAGCGGGCTGACCTCCACCGGGTAATGGGTGATGAAGGTGGGCTGGACCAGCCCGGCCTCGACGGTCTTCTCGAAGATTTCCAGCAGCAGCTTGCCCCAGCCGTAGCCCGGCTTCACATGCACGCCCAGGCGCGCGCAGTGCGCGGCCAGGGCATCCCGGTCGCGGCAGTCGGCGACCGTGATCTGCGGGTTGAGTTCGCGCACCGCTTCTTCCAGCTTCCAGCGCCGGAACGCGGGCGCCAGGTCGATGGTGTTGCCATCCCAATCGAACACGGCCGTGCCCATCGCCTCCAGGGCGACGTCGCGGATCATGGCCTCGGTGAGGTCCATCACCTCGATGTACGAGGCATAGGCCTCGTAGAGCTCGAGCATGGTGAACTCGGGGTTGTGCCGGGTGCTGACGCCTTCGTTGCGGAAGTTGCGGTTGATCTCGTAGACCCGCTCCAGGCCGCCCACGACCAGGCGCTTGAGGTACAGCTCCGGCGCCACGCGCAGGAACAGGTCCAGGTCCAGCGCGTTGTGGTGGGTGGTGAAGGGCCTGGCGGTGGCGCCGCCGACGATGTAATGCATCATCGGCGTCTCGACCTCCAGGAAGCGGCGCGCGTCCAGCCAGCGGCGCAGGCCGGCCACGATCCGCGAACGCGCCACGAACACGTCGCGCGCCTCCGGGTTGACGATCAGGTCGACGTAGCGCTGGCGGTAGCGCTGCTCGACGTCGGCCAGGCCATGGAACTTGTCCGGCAGCGGGCGCAGCGACTTCACCAGCAGGCGCAGCGTGTCGACCTTGACCGACAGTTCGCCCGTCCTCGTGCGCATCAGCCCGCCGTCCGCGGCCACGATGTCGCCGATGTCCCAGCCCTTGAACGCGTCGTAGGCGGGGCCCAGCGCGGTGGACTGCAGGAACAGCTGGATGCGCCCGCTCATGTCCTGCACGGTGGCGAACGCGGCCTTGCCCATCACCCGCTTGGCGACCAGCCGCCCGGCGATGGTGGCCCGGTGGCCGCTCGCTTCCAGCGCCTCGCCCGTCCATGCGTCCGCGTCGGCGTAGGCATGCTGCAGGTCGCCGGCGTAATCGCCGCGGCGGAAATCGTTGGGGAAGGCGCCGCCCTGCCCGCGCAGCGCGGCCAGCTTGGCGCGACGCTCGGCGATCAGGTGGTTTTCGTCGGCGGGGATGGCGTCGGTCATGGCGGCTCGGATTCTTGGAGTGCCGGGCTTGCCCGGCGTGGGTCGCGTATCAGCGGGGCAAGCCCGGCTCGACAGGTCGCGTGGCGTCAGGCCGCATCGCTGCGTTTCGACCCCGCCTCCAGCCCCGACTTCAGGCTGGCTTCCACGAATTCGTCGAGGTCCCCATCGAGCACCTTCTGGGTATCCGAGCGCTCCACGCCGGTGCGCAGGTCCTTGATCCGCGACTGGTCGAGCACGTAGTTGCGGATCTGGCTGCCCCAGCCGATGTCCGACTTGGTCGCCTCCAGCGCATCCTTCTCGGCATTGCGCTTCTGCACCTCCAGCTCGTAGAGCTTGGCGGCCAGCATCTTCATCGCGTTGTCGCGGTTCTGGTGCTGGCTGCGCCCGGTCTGGCAGGCGACCACCGTGTTGGTGGGGATGTGGGTGATGCGCACCGCGGATTCGGTCTTGTTGACGTGCTGGCCGCCCGCGCCCGAGGACCGGTACACGTCGGTGCGCAGGTCGGCGGGGTTGATGTCGATCTCGATGTCGTCGTCCACTTCCGGCGAGACGAACACGCTGGTGAAACTGGTATGGCGGCGGTTGTCGGAATCGAACGGCGACTTGCGCACCAGCCGGTGCACGCCGATCTCGGTCTTCAGCCAGCCGTAGGCGTACTCGCCCTCCACCCGCACGGTGGCGGACTTGATGCCGGCCACGTCGCCGCCGCTGACCTCCATCAGTTCGGTCTTCCAGCCGCGCGACTCCGCCCACCGCAGGTACATGCGCAGCAGGATCTCGGCCCAGTCCTGCGCCTCGGTGCCGCCGGCGCCGGCCTGGATGTCGACGAAGGCGTTCGCCGCGTCCATCTTGCCGGAGAACATGCGCTGGAACTCCAGCTGCTCCACGCCCTTCTCGAAGCGGTCGACGTCGGCGACCACGGCGAGCGCGGTCTCCTCGTCGCCTTCCATCTCGGCAAGGTCCAGCAACTCCGCCGCGCCGGACAGGCCATCCTTCAGGTCGCGGATGCCATTGACCGTCTTGTCCAGCAGCGAGCGTTCCCGGCCCAGCGCCTGCGCGCGCTCCGGGTCGTTCCAGATGTCGGGGTTCTCCAGCTCGCGCTCTACTTCCTCCAGGCGCTCGCGCTTGGCGTCGTAGTCAAAGATACCCCCGGAGCGCATCGAGCCGACCGGCAAGGTCGGCGATGCGGGCTCGGATGGGATTGAGTTCGATCATGGTGGGGGATGCGCGCGGCGCGCGGCGGAAATGGCCGCGCAGTTTACCAGCTGGCGCCGATCAGGCGGGCTGGCGATGCGCCACCACCAGCTGCACGGCACCGCCGCCGCGGTAGTCGTCCGGGGCCAGCCGGTAGGCGACGTGCTGGCGCGGCGCCGGGTCACGGCCGTCCCAGCCGCCGAAGTGGATGGCATTCAGCCGGAGCCCGGCGCACGCCAGGTCCAGCTTCAGGTGGCGCTCGCCCACGATCCGCCAGCCGAGCACGTCGAACTCCCCGTCGAACAGCGGTTCGGGATAGCCCTGCCCCCAGTGGCCGCCGTCCCGCAGCGCGATGGCGGTGTCGATGCCGAACTCGCCCGGCGCGAGTTCCCCGTCCGTCCACACCTCCGACTGCAGCATCGCCGGGTCCAGCATGGCCTGCGCGGTCGCCTCCACGGCGGCGCGGAACGCCGGCAGGCGCTCGCGCGCAAGCGTCAGCCCGGCGGCCATCGCATGGCCGCCGAAGCGCAGGATGAGGCCCGGGTGGTTGGCGTCGACCGCCGCCAGCAGGTCGCGGATGTGCAGCCCCGGGATCGAGCGCGCCGAGCCGCGCAGTTCGTCGCTGCCGGGCTGCGCAGGCGCCAGCACGAAGGCGGGGCGATGTGCGCCTTGCGCCAGCCGCGAGGCGACCAGGCCGATCACGCCCGCGTGCCAGCCCGCGTCGTGCAGCACCAGCGCGGGCGGCGTCGCGTCCAGGCTGGGCAGTACGCGCGCAAGCACGGCTTCCGCCTCGTCCGTTGTGTGCTGCTGCAACGCCCGGCGCTCGCGGTTGATGCCATCCAGCGTGCCGGCCAGTTCCCGCGCGCGGGCGGGATCGTCCTCCAGCAGGCATTCGATCCCCAGCGCCATGTCCTCCAGCCGGCCCGCCGCATTGATGCGCGGGCCGATGCCGAACCCGATGTCGGCCGTGGTCAGGCCCGCCTCGCTGCGACCCGCGACCTCGACCAGGGCGCGCAGGCCGGCGCAGCCCTGCCCCGCCCGCAGCCGGCGCAGGCCAGCCCCCACCAGCGCGCGATTGCACGCATCCAGCGGCACCAGGTCGGCCACGGTGCCCACCGCCACCAGGTCCAGCAGCCGCGGAAGGTCCGGGACGTCCCCGGGCAACGTCCCGGCGTCCCGCAGGTGCCGGCGCAGCGCCAGCAGCAGGTAGAACACCACGCCGACTCCGGCCAGCGCCCGCCCAGCGAACGCGTGCCCCGGCAAGGCCGGATTCACGATCGCATCGGCATCCGGCAGCGTCTCGCCCGGCAGGTGGTGGTCGGTCACCAGCACCTGCCAGCCCCGGGCCCTCGCCGCGTCGATGCCGGCATGGCAGGCGATCCCGTGGTCCACGGTGACCAGCAGCTGCGGCTGCAGCGCGGCCAGTTCCTCGACCAGCCCGGGCGTCAGGCCATAGCCGTGCACCGCGCGGTTCGGCACGGCGTGGGCCACGTGCCGCGCACCCAGCATCCGCAACCCGCGCACGGCCACGGCGCAGGCGGTGGCCCCGTCGCAGTCGAAGTCCGCCACCACCACGATCCGGCGCCCGCCCGCGATCGCCGCCGCCAGCAGGGCCACGCCATCGGCGATGCCCGGCATGGCGTCGGGCGGCGGCAGGTCCGCCAGCCGCGGCAGGGCCTTGTCGTCGCCGCAGGCCATTTTCTGGTGCGTCTCGGGGTCGGTGATGAGGGCGAACGACTGCGCCTCGCTCCTGGAGAAGTACCGGTCGACCTGGGGCTTCTACTGCGACTACCTGAAGAACTGGTGGAGCACCCAACCCGCGTTCGGGGACAACCGGCTGGAACGGATGGACAAGCTGCGCCGGGGCGGCTATCGCATCGTGCTCGCCCTCGACCCCAAGATCCAGGAGGCGGCGGAGAAGAACGTCGGCGCGAAGGACGCCACGGGCAGCCCGTACGCCAACGGCATCGTGG